>CAVFIT010000034.1:0-26753 GCA_963622735.1 Phocaeicola dorei
TTCTTCTTGTTTTTTTATTTCTTCTTTAAATCCAGTTAACGCATCAAAAGGAAGAAATTGTCTAGCTCTATCACTCATATTGAATTATGTCCTCCTATCAAATTATTTCTTTTTCTTGTTGTCGCTTTAGGAAGTAAATTAGTGGCCTTTAATATTGAATTTTTGCCGTAGAGTTTTTGTATTTCTAATATCGCCTTGTTAGCTTTATATTCTTTTTCTAGTTGTATGTTATCATCAAATAAATCTACATCAAGATAACTTTCATCTTTTAAATTATTAAACCCTATATTAATTCTTCTTATTTTAAATTCAGGATTAGTAGTACTTAAATAAAGATTAATAAATTCTTTTAAAAACTTGTTATATGAATTAAAATATCCACTTAATTTTATTGAACCACCTGTAGAATGATAACTATCTTTAGAATAGCCGATATATAAACTAATATTATTTGATACTAGATGTTTATCTATAAGTTGTAAACTAGATTGCTCTACCATTTCTTTTACAACAGTTAATCCATCATTATATGAATAATCTTCAAATAGTACTTGTCCATTAGAAATAGATTTACTTTTAGATTTATATTCATGACATTGTTTTATAGTACAGCTTTCTTTTCCATAAGCATGATCTATTAAATATTCAGCGTTTACACCAAATTCTTTATATAATACCTTTTCATCTAATAAAGTAATATCATGTAAATTATTTACTCCATATTTTTTTAATCTAGTAGCTATGCCTGCTCCTATATTCCAAAAATCAGTAATAGGAGTATGATACCACATTGTTTTTTTAAATAATTCCTCATCTAAAAAACCTATATGATTTTTCACATGTTTACTAACTATATCCATGCTGACTTTAGCCAAAAACATATTAGTTCCTATTCCACATGTAGCACATATTCCTTTTTGCTTATATATATCATCAATTATAGTTTTTCCTAGTTGATAAGGAGTCATTTTATACATATCTAAATAATTAGTGATATCTAAAAAACATTCATCAATTGAATATACTAAAATATCATCTTTAGATACATATTTTAAATATATTTTATAAATAGAAGCTGACATTTGAATATATAAAGACATTCTAGGTTTAGCGATTATATATTTTAATTTTTTATCTATTTGATATAATCTACATCTATTTTTAACACCTTTTTGTTTTAATGAAGCAGATACTGCTAAACATATTGTCCCATCCCCACGTGATTTATCCGCTACTACTAAATCAGTAGTCATAGAATCTAGACCAAGTAATACACATTCACATGAAGCGTAAAAAGATTTTAAATCAATACATAAATATACTCTTTTCATACATTAAAAGTATAAGAAAAGACATGTCCTAAATTAAGAACATATCTTTATAGAATTGATTTCAAATTAACCTAATTTCTTTAAGATTAATTCTTTAGCAATTGAAGGGTTGGCTTTACCTTTACTTTCTTTCATTACTTGACCAACTATATAACCAAGTGCTCTATCATGACCTGCTTTATAATCAGCAATAGATTGAGCGTTATTAGCTAATACTTTATCGACAATTTCTTCAATTAAAGAAGTATCACTTACTTGTTCAAGTCCTAATTCATCTACTAATTTTAATGGATCTTTACCTTCTTTATACATTATTTCTAGAACTTGTTTAGCTTGTTTAGAATTGATTTTCTTACTTGCTACTAAGTTAACAAAATCTTTTAAGTTAGTAGGAGTAAATTTTAATGTATCAAAGCCTTGATGACCTACTAATTGTTTATTTAAATAAGAAAGTACATCACCCATTAAATAGTTCCATAAAACCTTAATATCTTTTACACCAAGATCAGCAACTTGTTGGAAATAATCAACTAATTCTTTATTACCAAGTAAGACCTCTGCTTCTTTAGGATTTAAGCCTTGTTCAAGGAGTTCTTTCTTATATTGGTTAGGAAGTTTATTCATTGATTTAATAGCATCATTTACAAACTCATCTGATAATAAGATAGGAACAATATTAGGTTCTCTAAAATATTTATAATCGATAGCGTTAGTTTTAACTCTCATTAATGAAGTTTGCTTTTTAGATTCATCATATCTTCTAGTTTCTTGTCTAACTTGTTCACCTTTTAATAAAAGTTCACTTTGTCTTTTTGCTTCATAATCAATAGCTGCTCTAACATTAGCGATAGAGTTTAAGTTTTTAATTTCGCATTTTGTACCTAAAGTAGAACTACCTATAGGTTTTAATGAAATATTAACATCACAACGTAAGCTACCTTCTTCCATTTTACCATCACTAACACCTAAGAAAGTGACGATTTCTCTAATAGCTTCAACATATTTCATAGCTTCTTCACCACTAGACATATCTGGATAAGAAACAACTTCAACTAAAGGAGTTCCAGCTCTGTTGTAGTCAATTAAAGTCATATCAGCTAAGTGTAATTGTTTAGCTGTATCTTCTTCCATATGAGCACGTTCAATTCTAATACGTTTAGTTTTTCCACCTACTTCAATATCAACATAACCTTGTGATCCAATAGGATGTTCTTGTTGAGTAATTTGATATCCTTTAGGTAAATCAGGATAGAAATAATTCTTTCTATCAAATTGAACTAATTTATCAATATTCATATGTAAAGCTGTAGCTAATTTAATAGCATAATTAACAGCTTGCATATTAACAACTGGCATAGTGCCAGGACAAGCTAAATCATAAGGTGTTGTTTCTGTATTAGGAGCATGACCAAATTGGCAAGCTGTAGAAGAAAACATCTTTGTTTTTGTTTTTAATTCAATATGTATTTCAATACCAATTACAGGTTCAAAGTTCATAAATTATAAACCCTCCTTATGATTATTAACTGTAGGATTATATAATCCAGTTATATCTTCAATGTGTTTTGCTAAATTAAACATAAGACCTTCTTGGAAATGTCTAGAAGTAATATTTACATCAAATGGTAAATTAGAAGAATAGCCTAAAGGTAAACTTATTGAAGGATATCCACCTAAATTAGCAATACCTAAATGATTATCAACAAAGTTAGGTTTAGATGACCATTTATCAGAAACATCTTCGATTTTACTTGCGACATCTTTAGCACAAGGTAAAAGTAAATAATCAAATTCTTTATAGAATTTTTCCATTTCATTAACAATTAAACGTCTACATTTTTGAGCACGTCTAAATAATTCATCTTGATTTTGAGCAAGTAAAGAGAAAGATCCGATAATAAATCTTCTTTTAATTAAGCTTGAAAATCCTCTAGTTCTTGCACTAGTCATATATTCTTGCCATGTTTTTGCACTTCCATCAGGTTTAATACCAAACTTAACACCATCTAAGTTAGCATCATTTGATGTAGCTTCACAACATGAAATAACCATATATGTAGGATATAAAGCATCTAATAATTCGATTGGGAAATTATATTCTTCAACTTGATAACCTTCTTTTTTAAGTTTATCAACTAATTTGAAGAAAGAATCAACTATATCTTTATTTGTTGTAGCATCGATTATAGATTTAAAATAACCGATCTTTTTAGCTTTAATGTCACTTGTTAAATAAGATGTATAATCTTCGACTTTAGTTGTAGAAGAAGACATATCTTTTCTATCATAACCAGATAAAAGATTACTGATCATTGCTAAATCATATGTAGATCTTGCAAAATAACCAACTGTATCTAAACTAGGAGCAAATGGGAATAAACCAAATCTAGAAATTCTTCCCCATGTAGGTTTCATACCATAAATACCACATAAAGAAGCAGGTTTTCTAACTGAGTCTCCTGTGTCTGAACCTAATGAGAATGGTACATCACCTTTACATACACTAGCTACACTACCACAACTAGATCCACCTGCAATTCTAGTATTATCGTATGGATTAGTTGTAACTCCTTTATGACCAGAAGTACCTGTACCTCCCATTGCAAGTTCATCTAAAGTAGTTTTAGCGATAATAATTGCACCAGCCTTTTTTAATCTAGTAATTACTTCAGCATCAAAACTAGGAATATAGCCATTTAAAACATTACTACTAGCAGTAGTTTCAATATCTTTTGTAGAATAGTTATCTTTTACTACATAAGGGATACCTTTAAAGTATTCATCTTCTTTAACTTCACTAATTAAACTAGCTTCTTTAATAGCTTGTTCAAAGTTTAATGCCTCATAGCAGTTATTTTTATCTTGTTTTACTAATTCAATTGCATGGTTTACTAAATCTAAAGCAGTAAACTTTTTATTTACTAAACCTTCATGCATTTCTTTTATTGTTAAATTAATATAATTTTCCATATTAGCCTACCACCTTTGGTAATTTAACTTGATTACCTAATCTAGAAGGAACCATCTTTAATGTTTCTTCAACGTTCATACTTTCACAAGGAATATCTTCTCTTAAATATGAATGTATTTCATCGATTGGGAATGTCATTGGTTCAATTGTATCAATATCGTTAATATTTGCTAAAAATGACATTTGTTTAATAATAGAATCAAATTCATCTATTGTTGTATTTAATTCTTCATCTGTGATATTAAACATTAAATTAGTAGCACATTCATTAATTACTTCTTTAGTAATTTTTGTCATATCTATTTCCTTTCATTTTCTTCAAGTAATTGAATAAGTTCATCTTCATTAATTATTCTAACACCTAAAGCGATTGCCTTATCATATTTTGATCCAGGTTGATCACCTACTATTACAAAATCTGTAGCTTTTGAAACACTAGAAGCAGATTTAGCGCCTAAGTCTTCTAATCTAGAAGTCATCTGATTTCTACTAGCAGATAACAATGTACCTGTTAATACAAACTTTTTTCCTTTAAAGAAATTATCTTGTACATCAGCTTTAACTGTTAAGCAATTAAAGTTTAAACCTAACATGCGTAAATCTTCAATCATTTTAATATTTTCTTGATTATTAAAATATTCAAATATAACTTCACTAGATTTATCACCTATATCTTGTAAGTCACTAAGTTCTTGTTTACTAGTGTGCATTAAATTATCTAGTGTTTTATAATGTTGAGCTAATATTTTACTAGTTTTTTTACCTACTAAAGGTATACCAAAGCTAGCTATCAACATTTCTAATGTATTTTGCTTACTCTTTTCAATATTATTAAATAATATATCGCATGTTTTTTGACCTATACCATCAAGTAACATAATTTCTTTTTGATGATCTTTTAAACGATAGAAATCACCAAAGTTTTTTAAGAAATTTTCGTTAAATAATTGTTCTATAAGTACATCGCCCATACCGTTTATATCCATACCATAATCTGAAGCAAAATAAATTAGTTTATTGATACTTCTAGAAGGACAATTAGTATTTGGACATCTAGCTTGAATTTCAGATTCTGATTTAACTAATTGAGTATTACATATAGGGCATGTACATGGAAATACATATTCTTTTACAGATTCATCTCTTCTTGATTTTTCAACTTTGACTACTTCAGGAATAACATCTCCTGCTTTATGTAAATATACATAATCACCTATTCTAATATCTAATTTTCTAATAAAATCTTCATTATTTAATGTAGCTCTAGAAATTAATGAGCCTGCTACTCTAACTGGTGATAAGCAAGCATTAGGAGTAACTCTACCAGTTCTACCTACAGTTAATACAATATCATTTAATCTAGTAAGAACTTGTTCTGGTGGAAATTTATATGCAATTTCCCATTTAGGAGTTTTCATTGTATATCCAATTTCATCATATAAAGTCATATCGTTAACTTTAATAACTAAACCATCGATATCATAATCTAAGCTAGGTCTTTTTTCATGATATAAATGAACATAGTCCATGACTTGTTCAATACCATAAGCAATCTTTCTTTCTGGATTTGTTCTTAAACCTAATGATTGAATATAATCTAATGCTTCAGAATGTTTTTTAAATCCCATTTGTAATGCATCTGGTACATAATACCAGAAGGCATCTAGTTTTCTTGAAGCAGTTATTTTAGAATCAAGATTTCTTAATGAACCTGCTGCAGCATTTCTAGGATTTGCAAATAATGGTTCACCTTTTTCTTGTCTTATTTTATTTAGCTGGTCTAAACTAGCTCTAGGCATATAAACTTCGCCTCTAACTTCTAATTCGTTTTTATAATCAATATGATATGGAATAGATTTAATAGTTAATACATTATTAGTAACATCTTCACCTACACTACCATCACCTCTAGTTGAAGCGATTTGTAAATCACCATTTTCATAAAGTAAAGAACAAGCAAGACCATCAATTTTAACTTCACACATATATTCTATACAATCTAAACCTGTTGCTTTTTTAATAGATGCATCAAAATCATATAATTCATCTTCATTAAATACATCACCAATAGATAGCATATATTTTTTATGAGTTACTTTTTTAAATCCAGAAGAAACACCTCCACCTACTCTAGAAGTAGGAGATAATCTACTTTTTAAATCAGGTCTTTTTTCTTCTAACGATTGTAATTCTTCCATTAAAGAATCATATTCTTGATCTGTAACAGAAGATTGATTTAATACATAATATTCATGATTATATTTATTTAATAAATTAGTAAGTTGGTCTATTCTTTGTTTATCTTTATCCATAAATTAACTCACTTTCTTAAAGGCTTTAAATCCTTTAGCTAATTTTTTAATTCCAACATCACCACCAAAATCTACTTTAATTGTAGATTTATCAACTTCAATTACACTACCTGTACCAAAACTACTATGAATAACTTTATCACCTACATTATATTCTTCTTTAGCAGAAGAAATATTTGATGCAGTGACTGATTTAACTACACTTACATTTGAAGCAGGTTTATTTTGAGAACTATACATATAATTTGAATCATCATTTCCAATAGAATCATATAATTTATCTATACTTCTATATAGATTTTTATTATGATTGATAGAAGATGTAAATCCACTATTAATGCTTACTTTAAATCCAGCTTCTTTTAAAAATTGAGATGGAATATTAGCTTCATCTTGAAAATTTCTTCCGCCAAAAGTAGATAAGATTAGTCTATCTTTAGCTCTAGTAAACATTACATAACATAATCTTCTTTCTTCTTGAATAGCTTTTGAAGATGAATTTTTATCATATAAAGCGTGATTAGAAGGAAATACACCTTGAACAAGTCCACTAACAAAAACCACTGGATATTCAAGCCCTTTAGATACATGTCCAGTCATTAAATTAACATGATCATCTTGATCAATTTCATCTTGATCAGAAAATAAAGTAACATTAATTAGAAAACCAGCTAAATCAGGTGGAGTTTGGTCACTAGGATTAGCGATACTTTCTTCAAAATACGCTTTAATATCATTAATTAATTCTTTTAAGTTATCTACTCTAGAATTGTCACTACCACCATTTTTATCAATGGTATCTTGATCTACTTTATCATAATAACTAAATAATCCTACTTCATTAAAATATTTAGCAACAGCACCTACTATTATTTTCCCGTTATTAGGACTTTCCACAATAGTTTTTGATATATTTTTATATCCTTCTACAAAAGAAGATAAATTTAATTTAATAGAATTTGACACTTTTAGTTCATCAAAATGATCCACTATTAATTCTAATAATGAAATTTTTTGTAAATTAGCTTGTTCTATCATATTGGCGTATGTTTTTTCACCGATTCCTCTTTTAGGGAATTTAAAAGTTCTTTGTAAAGAGATATCATCATCAGGATTAATTAATAATTTTAAATACGCTAAACCTGATTTAACTTCTTCTCTTTGATAGAAAGATAATCCACCATAGATTTTATAAGGTATATGATTAAACTTTAACGCCTTTTCTAAAGCTCTAGAAAGATAGTTAGAACGATATATAATTGACATTTTAGAATAATCTATAAACTCATCTCTATGTAATAAATATATCTTTTTAGCTATTTTAGAAGCCTCATCTTCACTAGAATATCCATTAATAACTTCAACTTTTTGACCATTTCTATCATTAAATGAATGTAATTCTTTTTTAGTTCTATCACTATTAAAATCAATCACTTTATTAGCAACTGCTAATATTTGATTAGAAGAACGATAATTTAAGTCTAAAGTAACTGTTTCTAAACTAGGAAAATCTGCACTAAGTCTATTTTTAATCAACGAATTATTAGCGCCTCTCCAAGTATAAATAGTTTGATCAGGATCACCTACAACACATAATCCAGTATCTTCATTCATAAATAACTTTACTATTTCATATTGTAAGTCATTAGTATCTTGGAATTCATCAATCATAAAATAAGAATAATATGAGGCGTATTGTTGTCTTACATATTCATCCTTAGATAAGATTTCTTTTGTATATATTAAAATATCATCAAAATCTAATTGACCAGCTTCAACTAATGTATTTTGATATTTTTTATAAACTTCTAAAGCTTCTTGCTTTTGATAAAGTTCTATATCATTTTGATTGATATCTACTTGTTCTACTTTTAAGCCTTTATTTTTCCATTGATGAATATAATTTAAATATTTTTGGAATGCATCATCTTTTATTTTCATTCCTTTTTCATCTGCGATCTTTTTAAATATTAAATTAGTATCTTCTGTATCAACAATTGTAAAAGTATCTTTAAAATCAACATAATGTCTAGTTAGTTCTCTTCTTAAAAAACGTATGCAAAAAGCATGAAATGTTAAAACGATAGGTTTACTAGAAATATCAAACTGATATTTAACTAATAAGTCTTCTGTTCTTTGTTTCATTTCTTTTGCTGCTTTATTTGTAAATGTAATTGCGACAATAGAAGAAGCAGGTTTAAAACTATTCAGCATTAAATAAGCTAAACGATATGTTAAAGTTCTAGTTTTACCAGTGCCTGCACCAGCAATAATTCTTAAATATTTAGCATCAGAAGTACTTGCTAAGTATTGTTGAGGATTTAATTCTTTTTCAAAATTTATATTCATAATAACCTTAAAAATTATATCATATTTAAGCACATATATTTATAGATAAATATAAATGAGTAAGAAAACGGACATCCAATATTAAAAAAATCAAATTTTTATAAGCAAATAATAAATAATCTAACAAAATTATTAAATTTAGTTTATAATCTTTATTAATAAAAGGAGATTTTATATGTTGACTATTGTAAATCATCCATTAATCAAAGTAAAAATGGATATTCTAAGAGATGAAAATACTTCTACAAAGGATTTTAGAGAGACTTTAGATGAAATTGCTTCTTTAATGTCATATGAAGCTTTTAAAGATCTAAAGACTCATCAATCTGATAATTTAATTCACACTCCTACTGGATGTACATTAAATAGAACAAAATTAGATAAGCAAATAATTTTAGCTCCAATATTAAGAGCTGGTATAGGTATGGTTGATGGTGTAAGAAAAATGATTCCTACTTGTAGAATTGGTCATATTGGTATGTATAGAGATGAAAAAACTTTAGAACCACACGAATATTATTTTAAACTACCAGTTGTAGATAATCCTTTAGTAGTTATTATTGATCCTATGCTTGCTACAGGTGGTTCAGCAATCGATGCGATTAACGCAGTTAAAAAGCGTGGTTACAAAGATATTATTATGATTAATCTTGTAGGCGCTCCTGAAGGTGTAGCTAGAGTTGAAAAAGCTCATCCTGATGTTCATATTTACTTAGCCTGCATGGATGAAAAATTAAATGATAAAGGTTATATCTTACCAGGTCTAGGTGATGCTGGAGATAGAATCTTTGGTACTTTATAAAATTTATTTTTAATATTAAGTCTATTAAGGTCGTTTCCTTAATAGATTTTTTTACAATTTTAAAAAAACAATTGATTTTTTTCAAATAAACTAATACAATATAAAGGCTCGGGGTGTAGCATAGCTTGGTTAGTGCGCTCGGTTAGGGACCGAGAGATCATGAGTTCAAATCCCATCACTCCGACCATTTATATGAATTACTAGATTGATTTGTATCAATCTTTTTTTATTGACTAGCGGGATATAGCATAGTAGGTAATGCGCTTGGTTCGGGACCAAGAGATCGTGAGTTCGAGCCTCACTATTCCGACCATCTTTTAGACTTAAATAAATTCTTAATAATTGAAATGAATCTCTTTAAACTTTCAGATGTAAGTTTTGGAGTTTGCTTCACTTTTTTAATTATATAAATATTTCTTTATGTAATTTTCTTCACTTTTGTCGATTGAATTTTATTTTTTTATTTCCTTAACTTCTATTTTCTTTTCGATTTTTTTGTAGAATTCTACACTTTTTTCAATTAAGCTTTCATTTGTAATTTATAAATATTTTAATCGTTAATCAAATTATAAATGAACACAGTTCTATTAATAGTGATTTTTATATAACAAGTCTTATGCTTAAACTTATTTAATTTTACTATTACTCTAATTATTCAATATTTTTTATATATTTATAAGCTGTGTCTAAAATATCATCAGCAGGTTTTATATGAATATTTTATAACGACTTAAAAAGATTATCCAGAAATAATCTGAATAATCTTAATGTTACTTTATTAAATTAGTAAGCTTCAACAAATAAATTGTAGTTATTATTAGCGTCTTTATAAATCCAGTACTTTATAGTAACTATATTAGAATCTTCATCCGTAAATGAGTATGTTCTTTGACTTGCAGCATATTTAACCCCATCAATTTCAAGAGTATCCCATGCATCTTCATCATAATTAAACCATTCAGGATCTAAAGCTTCAAATCCTTTAGGTATTAAACAACCATCAACAGCAGATTGAATATCTTCAAGAGCATAATCTGACCCAAGATTTACAGTTAATGTATGATGTTTACCTTCTTGTTCACCTTCTTCAGTTGGATGATAAACAGTAGGAGTTATTGATAAACCTATATCAGCAAATTGAGTGTTAATAGTATCAATTACTTGTGCAGGAGTATAAGTAATAACTGTATAAGCTGTAACAGTACATGTTTCTTCAATTACAGTTCCATCAGATTTAGTTACTTTAGCAGTAATTGTAGCTTGATCACCTTCACTTACACTATCACTAACTGTAACTTCAATATAATCTTCATATTTTTCAGAAATAGTGAAATTATCAGGATCACTAGAAGTAAATGTTACAGGATAAGGAAGCATACTTGTAGAATAATGAATAAGGTTAGTTCTACCTATACCAATTCTAGCTTCTTCATCTATTAATAATTCTGGAGAATGAGTTTCACCACTTCCTGGATGAATATCAATATATGTAGGTCCATCATAGTCAAAGTTTCCATCTCCATATCCACTAAGTGTAACTCTTATTTTACCTTCAGGATCTTCAAAATATGTATTATTATATTCATCATAGCCTATATACCAGCCTAAATTAGTGAGTTTTTGTTCATATGCTTCACGAGCTTGGAAATTCTTATCCATTATAGAAACTCTAAGATATTGAGCCTTATTTGCTAATTCTTGAGCTTTGGCTTTCATTTCTTCAGCGCTAGCATCTGCATCTAATCCATAATCTTCTGGGGACCATTCAACATTTCCTAAACATTCTTCATAGAATTCTTCTGGACCATGGAACTCAGATTTAAATTTCATATCTGGATAAGGTAAGCTAGAAGTATCTACACCAGGTAAACTAATACCACTAATTTTAAATGTATTTGTAATAGTAGTATTAACTAAATCACTAGGCCAGCTAGAATGGAATGTAGAAGTAGGAGTTTTAATTGTTGCTTCAACCATATATCCTATCATTTCATAATCTTCATCAGTAAGATTAGCAGCACTTAAAGAAATTGTTTCATTCCATGTGAATTTAGGATCTTGTAATTGAGTATAACTATAAAAATCATAATCATATTCACTATCTATAGTAAGTGTATAAATATAATATGTATCATGCTTTTTATATGTTTGATAAGAACCACCTTCTGCAATAGGAAATTCAGGAATAGTAACACCTGATAAATCTTTAATTTCATTTATTACTGCAGTTGGCCATGTAGCATATGTGGTTTCTTTAGGTACATAGTAAATATAGGTTTTATTACCTTGGAAATAGAATATATTTACTTCTAAAGTAGCTCCATCATCTAATTGCTTTTCTAAAACATATGAATCATTTTTAGAAGATAAATCTTTATTTAATGTAAAACCTGCATTAACAAATAAATCTGCGTTATCTTTTGATAAATCTTTAGCATATGTATCAATCATAGCAAAAGTATTAGCATTAACATATCCAACTTGATTCATTGATCCTAAATTAATAAAAGGAATATCAGTTGTAGTTAAAACTTCTTCCATTAATTCAAGATTATCATCACTAAATTCACTAACTTGAGTTAAATTACCTGTTAATTCAGGATAACATCTCATAATATTTTTAGCTTCAGATATTACATTACCATCACTATCTTTTACTTCTGGTGTGAATAAATAAACAATATCATAACCAAGAGTTTTAACCATAGATGATTTTTTAACTATTTCAACAAATTCAAAACCATCTGTTGATGATTGAACTACATTACCATTGTATGTCTTAATAGCATCCCAACCAAATTGTTCAGCAATCTTATAATAGTCTTTTAATGTGAAACTAGAAGCATTATTAGTTATTTCTAAATAAGCATATTCACCAGTAAAATAATCTTCACCAGTAATTTCTTCTACGACAATATCACCACTGGTTAAACCTTCTGGATAAGGTAATATTTCACCACAATACTTCTTCATTAAAGCTTGATCACCTTCACTCCATTTTGAATAATGTCCATCAGGAGGTAAAACTGAACTAGAAGATGATGAACTACTAGAACTAGAAGATACTACACTAGAACTAGCTGCCCCACTACTAGTATTAGAAGATGAATTGTTATTTGAATTACAAGAAGTAATTCCACCAATACAACTTAAAACAGCTACTACGGATAAACAGAAAATAGAAATTTTATTCTTTTTCATAATAATTGTCCCCTTTCTTAATTTTTTAGGCAAATTTATTAAATAAATAATACACCTATTTTTTAATATTGTAAATATTTTTTTAATAAAAGCCCTTAAAGCTAATGCTTTAAGGACTTAAACTTAATTAGTTAGAAACTCCAACCATTTGGATTTGATATAGCCTTATTAAGCAAATTCATATCAACACTAATATTAGATGTAATTCCACTAGAATTCTTAAACGAACCACTACCATTAATAGAAATAACACTCATCATAGTATCAAAGGTGAAATCAGTTAAATAATCACCATGTTTTGTAGTTGAACTATCTATTTGCATATCTAGTTCTTTATTAGTTAAATGAATATTCAAATTAGATAATGATGACATAAATTGACTACCATCTAATGTAGCACTAGTTGTACCAGTTTTTGTGGATTCATCATATGTATATGAATAATTCTTTAATACTGTATTGATATTTATATTAGTAGAGGTGTTAGAAACGCTATCTTCAATTTCATTATTAATCGAATTAAGAGGAGAATTTAGTATAATTTTAATAATTTCTGCAATATTAGAGGATTTACCAATATAATCACTTGCATTAGAATCAGAATAAGAATATGTTCTATTCTTTCCACTCTTATTATTTCTTAAATAGAATCTATTTTCTACTGGAGAATATAACAACTTAGATTGTCCGCCATCTATATATGTTATAGGCCATATTCTTAGTTTACTTACATTAAATGTAACCTCAATATAAGGATGCTTATCTTCATCAAGAACTATTTTAATATCATAGCCAATATCTGAAAGAGTAATTCCAATGATTTTCATCGAGAATTTACCACTTACATGATATCTTTCTAAATTAGCAGTATTTACAAAGGCTTTTAATAATGTAGGTAAATTACCAATGTAATAATACTTACCTAATTCATTATTAGTATTTGTAACATCAATAATATTTAACAACTTAGCTTCGTCTTCAGAAATAGAATTATTAATATCTAAGTCAATATTAAATACTTCTTGTTTTGAAGAATACATATTAGCAAGTTTTAACTTAGAAACACTGGTTCTAGAACTATTAGAGTTAACTTGTAATGTAACTTTATTTTTATTAGGATCAGTATTATCTTTGTTGAAATCTTCACCATATAATGACTTATAGAAATCAATAGCATTAAGTGTTAATGCAAATGAACTACCGTTATCATCTTTAGAAATACTATAGCTATCAAACAAATTATCTAAATTAATATCAAAGTTAGGCATACTCATACCACTAGTGATACCACTAAAGACATCTGTATCTAAACTACCTGCACTACCTAAGTTAGTTAATAATCCCTTAATTATAGGATTATTAATTCCCATAATGTCACATCCATATTGAGCTAAAGATGCGAATTCTACTCTAGATAAATATCCTTTTAAGTTAGGTCCATAATTAATAAAGAACGAATCTTTTTCAATTGTTTGACCATTATTTACATATGAAGGTAAATAAGTTAAGGTGAAATTATGTGTAGAAGTAGAACTCTTTCCATTACTATCATAACTATAGGAATTTATAGTTACATTATTAGCTGTAAACTTAAGTTTATCAGTTAAATCAACAACAACTTTACCTGAATAATCAAATAATTTCTTACCATCTTTAGAAACATAATTTGAGTCAGAATCACTAGAAGAAGAGATTACAAATTGCTTTTGAGATAATGTAGATTTAATGGCAACTAATTCATCAATAACTGACTTTAATGATGTAGCAGTAACATAATTTGTAGCATCAATCTTACCAATAGAAGATGTATCTACATTAATATAATTAATACTACCATCAATAGATTCAGTTAATAATACTTGTCCTTCTTTTGTATTATATGTAATACCAACATTAGATAAGTTAATAAAGTCAATATTATATTTATTAACAATCTTATTTAAAGGTATTCTTACATATAATTTACCATAATCTTCATCATCTTCATTTTCTTTATCAATAGAAGTATAAGATAAACTATTAATAATTGAATTAATATCAAATAAATCTAAGATATTAATAGAACTAGAAGAATCAGAAGAACTACTAGAATTATATAAATATGTAATATAGCTATCTAAGCCTTTAGATAATTGATCTAAAGTAGTCTTAATAGAATTATAATTAATATTTAAATTTGCGCCTAATTCACTAACAAAATACTTAATAACATCAATCCATTCATCATAAGTAAGCATACTAACAATATTAGAAAGTTTAAAGTAAATATCTGAACCAACTTTACTAACAATTAAATGCTCAGCCTTTAAGTTAATAGATCCACCTTTAGAAGTATCGCTAACAACATTATTAACATTGAAAGCAATATCTAAATAGAAATTAAACTTATTATCTAAATCAATTTGATAATTGATAGATACATTAGATCCTAACTTAATAGTATCATCTTTATCTTTAATGGAAGATGTATCTAAGCCTAATATTGAATATAAATCTTTAACTTTTAAAGTTATATTAACATTAGTTAAATTAAGTGTTCCACTAAACACTCTTGAATTTAATAACTTAGCAGCACTACTAACTAAGTTCTTTAAAGCAGCAAATGTACATGTTGTTTTAATACCATAACTTGTTTCAAAATCATCTACTTTTGTAGCAGAAGTTAAACTAATTGTAGTTAATGAAGCAATATTAACACTTAAGTTAGAATTGTTATATGAAACTCCAACTTTTGTTAAGCCGTTGATATTTAAACTTGTTAAGTCTAATTGTAAATCTAATTTACCTTCTTTGTCACATGTTACAGATTTAACAAATGTATTAATACTATACTTTTTAACTAAACTAATTACAGAATTAATATCTAATTTAGATGCCTTAGAAGTAATTACTAAAGGTAAAGCGATATTAGATAAATCTAAGTTTTTAATAAATGCTTTTAATGATGTTGCTAAATCAGTTTTAACACTATTTAAAACTTCAACTAAATCTAAATATGTACCACCAAATGTAAGTCCACTAGTATTATCTAATAACTTAATTTGAATATTACCATTATTAACATTAACTTGTACTCTTATAGAAGTATCTAATGAACTAAGCTTAATAGTAAATTCACCAGATAATGTAATCATGTTAATTACATCTACAATCTTAATGCTTTCTTTACTTAAGATTGATAAATCTAATTTAGAAATATCTAAATAAGAGATTTGTCCACTTATACTAACTCCACTTATTGTAGTTTCACCTACATTAATTGAATAGACTTTATTATTAATTAAATCATTAATTTCTTTTAAAGACTTAAAGTTAACTAAGCTTGATAAATCTAAGTATGTAGCTTGGCTATTTATACTTGCTTGAGCTGAAGTTGCAATATTAAATACTTTTGTATTAGCTATGGTAACTCCACTTACATTAATACTAGAAGTAGAAATAGATTCTATCTTACTATTTTCATCAATTACTAATTCAACACTTGAAACTAAATTTGTAAATGCAGCTAAGTTAACACTAATACTTACTTTACCATTCTTTGTATTAATGTAATTAAATAATGTATTTACATTTAAAGCGATATTAGTAGAAGTTAAATTACTATTTTTAATTAATGATGTTAAATCATTTAATTTAGAAAGATATGTATCTAATCCACTATCTAATATAGTGTTAATTAAATTAACTGTCTTTTCATTCAAATTATATGTTTTACTAATTTGATCAATGACATTTGTTAATGATGCTTTATCAAATTTAATATAAGATGATTCAACTTCAATATAGAATTCACTTCCTGTATATATAACTTTTAATGTTATAGGTGAAGTAATTACTATACTTGCTTGATATGAATTATCTACCTTTTTATATGATAATATACCTTTAATAGGATATGTTGTTCCTTTATAGGTAATATCACTAGAAAATTCAGTAGAGATATCTTGGTTTTTAACTTTATTAAATAAGTTAAGTAAACTATCTACAATAACTTTAGCGTTTGTATATTGATCTTTATCAAATGTATATGTAGTTTTATCACATGCTAATAAATTAATTTGATTATTATTACTACCTTGTTCAATTAATGATGTTTGATTATTTTCAAGATTAATTACTAAATCATAATTGAATTTAGATGAAGTAATATTTGATAAATCTACTTTAATTGAACTAGAAGTTGTAGATATAGAATTAATGATAGTTAATATATCAAGCTTTGATAAATCAACACTAGGTAATTCAACACTAAAATCAGGTATGAATTGATTTAATAACTCTTTAACATCAGCTAAAGATAAGTAAATCTTAGTATTATCATTTAAGGTTACATATAATGTTTTATTAACATAATAGAATTCTACATTTGCAGTTATATCTTTATAAGTAACACTAACTTTTCCACTTATAGAAGAATTTTCTATATCGTTAAAGTCAGCTTGTAAATTAACATTACCATTTACTAATACACCTTGATATTCAAAGTTATTAAATGTTAAGTTAACATTTCCTTTTAAGTATCCACTTATTGTAGATACTAAGTTCTTTAAAGCAGCAAATGTACATGTTGTTTTAATACCATAACTTGTTTCAAAATCATCTACTTTTGTAGCAGAAGTTAAACTAATTGTAGTTAATGAAGCAATATTAACACTTAAGTTAGAATTGTTATATGAAACTCCAACTTTTGTTAAGCCGTTGATATTTAAACTTGTTAAGTCTAATTGTAAATCTAATTTACCTTCTTTGTCACATGTTACAGATTTAACAAATGTATTAATACTATACTTTTTAACTAAACTAATTACAGAATTAATATCTAATTTAGATGCCTTAGAAGTAATTACTAAAGGTAAAGCGATATTAGATAAATCTAAGTTTTTAATAAATGCTTTTAATGATGTTGCTAAATCAGTTTTAACACTATTTAAAACTTCAACTAAATCTAAATATGTACCACCAAATGTAAGTCCACTAGTATTATCTAATAACTTAATTTGAATATTACCATTATTAACATTAACTTGTACTCTTATAGAAGTATCTAATGAACTAAGCTTAATAGTAAATTCACCAGATAATGTAATCATGTTAATTACATCTACAATCTTAATGCTTTCTTTACTTAAGATTGATAAATCTAATTTAGAAATATCTAAATAAGAGATTTGTCCACTTATACTAACTCCACTTATTGTAGTTTCACCTACATTAATTGAATAGACTTTATTATTAATTAAATCATTAATTTCTTTTAAAGACTTAAAGTTAACTAAGCTTGATAAATCTAAGTATGTAGCTTGGCTATTTATACTTGCTTGAGCTGAAGTTGCAATATTAAATACTTTTGTATTAGCTATGGTAACTCCACTTACATTAATACTAGAAGTAGAAATAGATTCTATCTTACTATTTTCATCAATTACTAATTCAACACTTGAAACTAAATTTGTAAATGCAGCTAAGTTAACACTAATACTTACTTTACCATTCTTTGTATTAATGTAATTAAATAATGTATTTACATTTAAAGCGATATTAGTAGAAGTTAAATTACTATTTTTAATTAATGATGTTAAATCATTTAATTTAGAAAGATATGTATCTAATCCACTATCTAATATAGTGTTAATTAAATTAACTGTCTTTTCATTCAAATTATATGTTTTACTAATTTGATCAATGACATTTGTTAATGATGCTTTATCAAATTTAATATAAGATGATTCAACTTCAATATAGAATTCACTTCCTGTATATATAACTTTTAATGTTATAGGTGAAGTAATTACTATACTTGCTTGATATGAATTATCTACCTTTTTATATGATAATATACCTTTAATAGGATATGTTGTTCCTTTATAGGTAATATCACTAGAAAATTCAGTAGAGATATCTTGGTTTTTAACTTTATTAAATAAGTTAAGTAAACTATCTACAATAACTTTAGCGTTTGTATATTGATCTTTATCAAATGTATATGTAGTTTTATCACATGCTAATAAATTAATTTGATTATTATTACTACCTTGTTCAATTAATGATGTTTGATTATTTTCAAGATTAATTACTAAATCATAATTGAATTTAGATGAAGTAATATTTGATAAATCTACTTTAATTGAACTAGAAGTTGTAGATATAGAATTAATGATAGTTAATATATCAAGCTTTGATAAATCAACACTAGGTAATTCAACACTAAAATCAGGTATGAATTGATTTAATAACTCTTTAACATCAGCTAAAGATAAGTAAATCTTAGTATTATCATTTAAGGTTACATATAATGTTTTATTAACATAATAGAATTCTACATTTGCAGTTATATCTTTATAAGTAACACTAACTTTTCCACTTATAGAAGAATTTTCTATATCGTTAAAGTCAGCTTGTAAATTAACATTACCATTTACTAATACACCTTGATATTCAAAGTTGTTGAAAGTTACATTGTAATTTCCATTTAAATAAGGATTAATAGCATTAACAACATCAGTTAATTTAATAGCGTTATTATAACTAACCTTAGTTAATGTTCCATCAAAAGGAAGTAATGATATTGATAAATTATCATTATAAGAAAGTGTTAAATCTTGTTTATGACTTATTTTAATTTTACCGTTTAAATAATTAATATTTAAGTAGTCTAAATTGAATTCTATATAATCTTTATAGAAATCTAAATTATCGATAACATCGACTAAACTATTAAAGACTTGTTTAATAGAAATTGTAGGAATATTAACTTCTAATGTAACATATTTATTAATTAAATTAATTAAATCATTATATGTTGTATAAGCTTTAAAATTATCACCTATTTGAACATAGAAATCATCTTTACAACCATCAATAATAACATTTATATCTTGAGAATTAATGTTTACTTTTAATTCAAATTTATAAATAGGATTATTTTCATCTTTTAAATCAACATAATATAAGCCTGATAAACTAACAGGTAATTTTTGACTATTAACAGTTAAATTTTCAGCATAATTAATTTGTCCATAGAATGCTTTTTTATCAACTATTTCCTTTATTTTACTAGCAATAGGTGAAATATTGTTAATTTCAGTAATTGTTTCTGGAATTTGCTTAAATGTTAAATCTTCATTTTCGACAACATCTAATTTAGCGCTTAAATCATATGTTTCATATTTTAAGTTAGCTTCTACCCCTTTAATACTAACTGTTGTGGATTTATCTTCATTTTCTTGTTCATATAAATGTAGTACAACTTTTGAATCATCTGTAAATGGAATATTGATATCTACATAAGAATCAACTTTTGAAACAGTCATTGTATCTAAAATTTTAGACACAAAAGGATCATTCATTAAATTCATTAATGTGCTAGCATCAAATAAATCTTGTTCTCCAGCAACTATTTTTAAAACGCTATTTAATTCTTCTTTTTTAACTAAGAAACTGGATTTATCTGTTAATACATACGCATTAGAAGATGTATAAATAACATCTAATTTATCATCTATATCAACATAATATGCGTTGTTTTGTAAATCTAATTTAAGTTTTAAGGCTAATTCTTCCTCGTTTAATTTAACATTACCTTTTAATTGTAAATTATTAAATTGAGACATATCATCTCCAAGTTGAGATAAATAATCCATAGCTGTTTTATCTTTTGTAATTTCGCCTGTTTCTTTGCCAAAATATGGTTCAAAAGCAGCTTTTTCAGGACAATCTACACTAGATGTGTAATATTGATATGTTTCATTACTTGTACCATCACAATTAATGCCACCTAAAATAGGAGTTGTATAATTTTCATTAGTAGTGGATTTAAAAATACGATAGTTTTCATCAATAGCAATTGTAAAACTAATTTTACTAAAAACTGGATAAGAAGAAGACCCAGCCATATAAGCTACTTCTCTAACATAACCAGCAGTAGCGATGTCAGGTTCTAATGTATATGTAAAATAATAAAGACCATCGTCTTTTTTACCTTCATATGTACCACTAGCAAATGAATAATCATTAATAGCGTAATTAAATATATCTCTATTAGTATGACCATATCTATTCATATAGTCTTTTTTAGATAAAGCTTCTACTTTACTAGAAGAATAATCAGCTCCTTCTAATGTAGGATTACTTCCTTGTCTAACTAAATAGGAATTTGAATTAGTATAACGTTGTTCACTCTTTTTAACAAATGAAGAAATTGTATTTGTTTGGAAGAATGTATCTTGATCATTAATAATTCTTTTTGTAGCAATTGATTGGTTATAAGGAATACCTGCAACACTTGCAGTTACTGTACCTGTACTTGCACTAGTAATATATTTACTACTTTTTGCAAATACTGTATTTGTTGCATACAAAACGTTCTTATAAGAATTAGATGAGTCATCACTTAAGAATTCATCTACTTTCTTAGTAGGTATATCAATATAAGTATTTTTAATGGTTTCATCATCTGTATCAACTACAGATGTTTTTCCTCCACCATTACCGCCTATAAATCCAGCAAGGATTCCACTAGAAGCGCATAATAATAAGATTAATCCACCATAAGCAGTAGCAAACTTTTTCTTCATTTTTTTATCATTTCTGCGGTATATCGCTATATCCGCATAATAATAATATATTATTTAGTGGAAAAAGTCATATGACAAATTCAATTAATTGTCTTGAAAACAGTTAGTTTATTAACCATTTGCTTAAAAAACGCCTTATTTTAGGCTAATTTATCAAATTTTTACATATAAATTTTTGTGCTTTTAAAACAAATGTTTATTTAAATAAATTTAGATAAAATAAATTAATTCTTGTAAATTACATATTTTTCTATAACATAATAAATATGATATACTACTACAAAGGAGGTAATAATATGGCTGATGATGTTAAATTAAAATTAGCGGATGCTATCAAGCAATTATTATCTAAAAAACCTCTTTATAAAATTACTATTAAAGAAATAACAGATATTGTTGGTATAAATAGGCAAACTTTCTATTATCATTTTAAAGATATTTATGATTTGGCATTATTTATGTATAGACATGATATATATACATTACTAGAAGATTTCGATTTTTCTAATGACTTTTCTTTAATTATTAAAATAATGTTTACCTACGCTGTTGATAATAGAAATTTACTTTTAAATACAATTTCAAATGTTGATACTGGAGTAGTAAATCAATATATCATTATTGTTGTAAACGAAATGGCAACTAAAGCTATCAAATATAGAGCTAAAGCCTTACATGTAGAAGTAGAAGATGAAGACGTAAAAGAACTAGCTGAATTCTACACTTACTATATCTCTGGTGAAATTATGAATTGGTTTAAAACTGGAATCAACAACATTTCCCAAGCAAAATTTAAAATCGTCTCTTACTTTGTTAGAGTAAATTTCGATCACAATATCAAGCAATTAGCTAAAAAAAATAAAAAATAATTATGACAAAATTAAGTAAATACGAACGTTTCATCGACATATTCTTACTATGTTTATTCCTAGTAAGTGGACTATTTCCTATATGTACACCAGTAAAATATGCTTTAGAATCTCAAAGTGAAATAACAAGTTATTATTCTTGCTTATTTAATTTCTTTTCATATTATTCTTCATTACCTCAAATACTAATGCAAGTTTTATTATTTATACCACTTGTTAGCTGCATAATTTGTTTAATTTGTTTAATTTATGAGCTTTGTAAAAACGCTCCTAATGAATCTGCTAGTCACGGATATGGTGTAAGTGTTGTAATATTTGTAGTTAGTGGCATGCTATATGCTACTTTAGCAAATTGTTTATTCCCCTTTGGTATGATAATACTTGGTATTTCTTTAGGTATAGGTATTATAAAAGTAATTTTCCATTTCGGGTTTAGAGCTTTAAGAGTTTAATATAATTTTTATCAATTTAAAGCCCCTAAGTCAAAAAGCTTAGAGGCTATTTTTTTATGTTTTTATTTAGCGATATGAGTATGTTTAGTAACCCATTTTTTCATTTTAATTGCGACCCAGAAACCATAAATACCTATAGTTATAATTGATAAAATAAGCCATTTAATCCAGTTAGCAAATAATTGAACTGCATTACCATCAAAAATTAATCTTTTACCATCAATGACTGTATGCTTAATTTCCCAACTAACTACCATGCATTTAGCCCATGGATAACATATACCTAAAGTACATACTGTAATTAATAAACCTAAAATTCTCCAACAAATTTTTTGAAGTAATCCTCCATCAAAATAAGATTCCATATTATTTTTCCTTTCTTTGATTTATATATAATATAACATACTAAATATTTGTAATAATATTTATTTCTTCTTTATTTTGTATTCTATTATAGTTATAAATATCTAAAATGATTTGATAAATTTCCTGATAAGAATCAAATGATGAATCTAATATAATAGTGTACCAGTTTTCATATTTGTTTCTTGCAACTTTATAAATAAAATGATGTTTTAATAATAACTGATCTATATAATCTTTATTAATTATACAATTCATTCTAATTAATTTTTTCTTATTAGAGTAATTAATTAACAAGAATGGATTATTTAAATAATTAAATACAACAGGTGATTTATATATATTCTCACTTTTATCAATTTTCAAAGAGAACATATCATTTTTAGAATTAACATAATCTAATATATTTTCTAATTCAAGAGTTGAAGGTACAATTTGTTTAATATCTTCAACTTCTTTATTAAGTTGATCTATATCAGTACCTAATTTAATATCTATTGTAGTGTCATAATTAGTAGTTACATATTTATCATTTTGATGTTCTTGATTAACTTTATTTAATTCATCAATAAGTTCTTTTTTATAAGAATAAGATTCTTGATTATATTTAATGTTAAGATTTTTAATATCTTCTTGTTCTTGTAAATATCTATTAGCATCAATTAAGGCTAAATCAAATAAAGGATCTAAGTCTTTAGCAAGTCTATAATCAATAGATAACATCTTAGAATTATTAGCGTCTAGTTCTTCATTAGATAAATTTAAATAATAGGTATCATTTTCTTTTCTATAGTAAGTTAGTAAACAATAAGTATAAGCTTGATTAATAAATTCAAACACTTCATCTACTAGTTTAAAATCAGTATTAACTATTAATGAATATATATTATCAAATGAAAAATTTAATGAATTAATTTGATCTAATTTTGAATTTACAAAGAAACTATTTAATCTAAGATACATTTTAAATGTAATCTCATCATAAAATATAATTCCATATATTAAATCACCAATTTTTAATATTATATTTGATTTATCATCATCTTGTTTTCTAATAAGATAAGAATTTAATACAGGGAAATCTTTTGAATTAGCATTTGTTGTAGCAATATATTTACAAATATCATCAATAGATAAAACTAAAACATCCTTAACCTGCTGTTCTTGTAATTTCTTAATTGATTCAGGTACATCTAACACAAATGTAGATGACTTTTTAACTGGGTTATATTTAGTTTCTACTTTTTCAAAATATAATTCAACTTTACATCTAGGAACAATAAATTGATTTAAATCAGCTTGTATATCTCCTTCTGATTTAATATATGATAATTCATAATCTTTATACTTATTTGGAATAGGTAATAAAGAAACAATTATTTCACTTCCTATTTTTTTATAAAATGTTTTTTTCTTGTTAATACCATCTTCATTAAAATAGCAGACAATTTCACTTTTAGTAAAATATCTATGTTGAAGTAGTAACATAGTAACTAAACTAACTAGTAATAGAAATAAGATAACCGACCAAATTATATTAGTAATAATGTTCATAAAAAATATCTTTCAATTAATTATACTAAAAAATAAGAAAAACTTTTACATTTAGTTTAAAATTAGTTATACTTATTAAGCCATCGTGATATTAACTTTACGAACCTGGTCAGGTTAGAAATAAAGCAGCCATAAGTTTAGTTAGTATGTGCGATGGTCTTTTTTATTGTATAATTTGTAATATATGACTAATAACGATATAAATAATTACCTTAATCAAACCCTAGAACTTGCAAAACTAGCCTATAAAAATAATGAAGTTCCTATCGGAGCTTTAATTGTTTATAATAATCAAATTATTTGTAAATCATCTAATAATATAGTAAATAAAAATGATGTAACAAATCACGCAGAAATAATTTGTATAAAACAAGCACAAGAAATTTTAAATACAACTAATTTAGATAAATGTTCTATATTTATAAACTTAGAACCATGCTTAATGTGCTTAGGAGCTATTATAAACGCACACATTAAAGATATATACTTTTCATGCTTAGATTCTAAAAAAGGTGCTTTTTCATTCTATGGAATTAACCCTAGCACTAACAATATAAATATTCATTATATTGAAAATAAAGATAGCCAGAAGTTAATACAAGATTTTTTTATCAATTTAAGGAAAAATACTATCTAAATCTCAACTTAATTTTAAAACTAATTCCAAAACAAAAGCTGTTATAACACTAGATTATAACAGCTATTTATATTTAATTTATTTAGATTTCTTTTCTAAACCAGCTTCTTTCATCATATCAGCAATTAAAGCTTTAGCACGTTTAATTGATAAATCTGATTTGACTTTAAATACAAATGGAATTTCAACATATGCATTTTTGGTTGAAGCATCACCATGAGGAATAGGTGTATTATCGTATGCTTTAGGGTCTAATCTCATATAAAGCTTGAGCTTTTTACCAGCAACGACAATCTTCATGTATTTAACAACATGTAATCTGAATGTATCACCACTTGAGGAAACTCTAGATTTAACGCCATAAGACATGATTTCATTTCTGATTTCATGATAAGAATCTACTAAGCTAGGATCAGCTTTTGCTAATCTTTCTTCAAATGTGATCTTTTCTCTTTTAACTTTTTCTTCAGTTAATTCACTAGCAGCAACAACTGTAGCAACTGCAGCTTCATCTTCTACTTCTTCAGCAGGTTCTTCTTCTACTACTTCTTCTACAGGCTCTTCTTCTACTGCTTCTTCAACAGGTTCTTCTACAGGTTGTTCAACCTTTTCTTCTACTTTAGCAGCTTCTTCAGCAGGTTTTTCTTCTGTTGCAACAGTTTTTTCAACAGGATCAGGTTGTCTATATAATGTGAATAAGTAAGCTAAGATTTGAGAAAGACAATATAATCCAAAGCAGACAATCCAACCGATGTAGACAATCTTTCTTCCATTATAAGAATTATATTGTTTTATATAATTGAAATGTCTAAATACAAAGATAAAGCCTAATGAGAGAAATAAGCAAACTACGATTTGGACAAATTCAACTTCAAACATTCTTCTTGAATAACCTTTTTTCTTAAATAATAAGGCGATACAAGCGACAACAGCAACAGCAATTAAAGCCCAACCAACAGTAGCGATGTTTTTATTTGTAGTAAACATTCTACCTGATAATAATGACATTAAATGCCATGCATAATCATATGATTTTAATGTAACACCTTCTTCTACTGCTAAACTTGAAGAAACTTTTGTTCCTAAGTTACAAGCAAAGAAAGCTGCAAAGGCTAACGCTAAAAAAACATATGATGCTAACGATGCAAATTTAAATTTTTTAGTCATAACATTCCTTCCTTTCTTAAAAATAGTTGAAACCATTTAAATTACATTTAAAAGTATATTACTTGAAAAAAATTTTGTAAATAAAAAAATGTCAAAATATGTATGTTTTTTGACACTTTTTTTGAGTTGTGGTTAAAAATATTATTTTTAAATAAAACGATTAGATATATAT
>CAVFIT010000034.1:26763-37388 GCA_963622735.1 Phocaeicola dorei
GATATATTTATTGTTTAAATTTAAAATTAATAGTAGTAGTTGAATGAGCGATATCTTGTCTAAATAACATTCCATCATCGTATTTTAATATTTTACTTACTATATTATTTATAGGTAAATGCTTAAATTTATTAAACGCTTTAACATTTGAATTATATAAAGGAATACTGAAACTACATTTTTTCAATATTTCTATAACATAATCAAATGTTTCATTTTCTTTATTAGTTTCTTTCAATTCATTTAACAAACCCTTTAAAAGTAAGAATAAAGTACAATATTGACTAGGATTCATCTCTTTTTTTAAATTGTTATATGAATCATATATATCTTTTAATTTTTTATCTTGTTCTTGATTTAATTCACAATTTTGAAAAACACCAGGAATAAGTTCAAATAATTTATTTAAATATTTGCAGAATTCTTCATAAGAATGGTTCATGACTTGCTTTCTTGTTATTAAGCCTTTATAAACATTTCCAATTAAATAAATAGATAAACTTATTAATAATAAAAATCCTATTATTGATAATACTATTATAACAACTATATTCATTACTTAATCCTCCTTTTAGAACAAAGATATCAAACTAGATTCTGGTAAGTCTTTAAATGCACCCATTTCTTTTAATTCTTGAATTTTTTGAGCTGAAATTTTTGTTCTATTTGAAAAATCTTCAATAGAAATAAATTCACCATTTTTTCTTGCCTCTATTACAGTTAATGCAGCAGCTTCACCAATTCCAGAAATACTTGAAAATGGTGGAATTAGAGCTTGATTTTCTCTATCTATTACAAATTTAGTAGCATCTGATTTATAAATATCAATATTTTCAAATTTATATCCTCTATCTAACATCTCTAGCGCCATATTTAAACATGTTTCTAGATCTTTATCTGTAGCAGAGACTTCCTTTGTAGTTTCTTTTTTATGTTTAAGTTCTTCTAGTGCTTTAAGCACTCCTTGTTCACCTTTAATCATTGATTTTATATCATATTGATCAGCTCTAACACTAAAATATGTAGCATAAAATGAAAGTGGATCATACACTTTAAACCAGCCAACTCTAACACACATCATACAATAAGCAACAGCATGTCCTTTAGGGAATAAATAAGCAATTTTATTACATGAATCTATAAAATATTGAGGAACTTTATGATCAATCATCATTTGAGTGTATTTGACATATTTTTCATGCATCTTTTGATTTTTGGCGTTAAATTTACCTTTTCTAACCATTTCCATAATAGCAAATGAATCAGAAAAGTCAATTCCATAATAATTATGTAAATCCATCATGATATCATCTCTACAACCAATAACACCTCTTAATGTTGTAATTCCCTCATTAATAAGATTTTGTTGGTTACCTGCATAAACATTAGTACCATGAGCAAGACCAGAAATAATAACTAAATCAGCAAAATTTACTGGCTTAGTTTCTTCAAGCATTTGCATGGCAAATCTTGTACCAAATTCAGGCATACCCATTGTTCCAACTTTAACATTTAAATAATTATGTTTTAAATTTAAAGATTTAGGTGAAGTAAATAATGACATAACATTTTTATCATTCATCGGAATTTCATATATATTTTTATTAGATAATTGAGACATCATTCTTAAAGCTAAAGGATCAACATGTCCAAGTTCATCTAGTTTTAATATAGTATCATGCATTTGGTTATAGTCAAAATGAGAGGTAGTCCATGCAGCAGATGTATCATCAGCAGGATATTGAATAGGTGTAAAATCAGAATAATCCATTCCTCTAGGAATAACAATAATTCCACCTGGGTGTTGGCCTGTAGTTCTTTTTACTCCTATACATCCTTTTGCAATTCTTGCTAATTCAGCTTTAGAAATTGATTCAGCAGAAATATGTAACTCTGGATGAGCTTGTAAATTTTCATAATAACCTTTTGCATAACCAATAGCGTTTTTTTCTGCAACACATTCAATAGTGCCAGCCTTATAAACACTATTACCATATTCTTCTGTTAATAACTTTTTTGTAAGTTCATGGGCGTGTGCTTGATAATCGCCTGGGAAATTTAAATCAATATCAGGTGTTTTTTCAGCATGGAAGCCTAAAAATGTCGCAAAAGGTATATTTTGACCATCATGTATCATTTTATGACCACAGATTGGACAATCTTTATCGTCTAAATCAAAACCAGATCTAATTTCTTCTGTTACTTCTAACCACTCAGAATGCTTACAATTAGGACAACGATAATGAGGTTGTAAAGGATTAACTTCAGTAATTCCAGACATTGTAGCAACTAATGAAGAACCAACTGAGCCTCTTGAACCAACAATATAACCATCAGCGTTAGCTTGTCTAACTAATTTACTAGCGATCCAATAAATAACTTCGAAATGGTTACTAGAAATACCGCTTAATTCAGCATCTAGTCTGTCTTCAACTATTTTAGGTAAAGGATCTCCATACATTTGATGAGCGGTTTTAAAAACTAAATCTTTTAACATCTTATCACAATCATCAATAATTGGAGCAGCTAAATAATCATGGATAGGTTTAATATCACTTGATAACATATCAGCAATTACATGGGTGTTATCAATTACTATTTCTTTAATTAAATTATCATCATTTAAAAACTTAAATTCATCAAGCATTTCTTGAGTAGTTCTTAAATGTTGATCTGGATTATCATAATATTTCATCTTATCTCTTCTATAAGGATTTAAAGGATGTCTTGCACCTTTTAACCCTTTAGCGAAGATAAATACATCTCTAAATATTTTATCCTCTGGATTTATATAATGACAATCAGATGTAGCTACAACAATTTTATTAATTTCTTTTGCCATACTAATAATATCGGTAACTATTTTTTGAGCATGCTCGATAGAAGTTAATTGACCATCATTTACTAAATAGGAATAGTTAGTTAATGGTTGAACTTCTATATAATCATAATATTCCATTACTTTTTGAGCTTCAGTTTTAGATCTAGTCATAGCTGTTTGATACACTTCACCATTAAAGCAGGCTGATCCTAATAATAAATGTTCTCTTTTAGATGTTAATAAG
The DNA here is from genome assembly GCA_963622735.1 of Phocaeicola dorei. Lineage (GTDB taxonomy): Bacteria > Bacillota_I > Bacilli_A > RFN20 > CAG-288 > Scatoplasma. Next base: position 29,829 of record CAVFIT010000034.1, read on the forward strand.
GATTTACTAATTCTAGGTATAGCGTTAATAATATATTTAGTATTACCTATAGAAATTAATTCAAATAAATCTTTTAATCCTTGTTTATCTTTAGCATAAGCGACAACATGATAAGGATAAGGGGCTGATAATATTAAATTTTTTATAACTTCTTCTTGTTTTTTAGGATCGTCAAAAAATGAAACAATATTATTTAAATCAGAATGTTTCATCTTAGGATTAATATTAACTAAACTTGTTTCTAGTGCATCCCAGCATTGTTTTAATACTGTAGCATCATAAACAGCTCTATGGGCTTCATTTTCTAAATATTGAACACCTAACTTTTTACATAAAGAGCCTAAATTATGACTTTTAATATCTTGGAATAAAATTCTTGATAAAGGTAAAGTATCAATAACAGGATTTGTTAATTTATCCATGTTATTATTTTCTAAAGCAGCATTTAAAAAGCCATAGTCGAATGTAGCGTTATGAGCAACTAAAATAGAATCTTGTACAAAATCTTTAATAATTTGTAAAGCTTTTTTAATAGAGTAACCACCTCTTACCATATCATCACTAATATGAGTTAAGTTAGTAGTAACACTTGATAATTTAAAATCAGGATTAATAAAAAAGTCAATATTATCAACAATTTGACCGCCTCTTACTTTTGTGGCGCCAAATTCAATAATCCTATCATATCTTGAAGAAAGACCTGTAGTTTCTAAGTCAAAAATTACATATTCAGCGTTATTTAAAATAATATCTTGAGGATTAAACGCAATTTTTAAATCTGTATCAACCATATATAGTTCACATCCATATAATGGTTTAATTTTTCCTGCAGATGTATCTTGTAAACCTGGGTAATTTTGAACATTACCATGATCAGTCATTCCAATAGCTTCCCATCCCCAACTAATAGCAGTCTTAACATAATCTTTAATATCAGCAGTACCATCCATTGTGGACATATTTGTATGAAGATGTAGTTCAACTCTTTTTCTACCTTGGTAATCATCCATTCTTTTTGGAAGAGGGTCTATTTTTTCTATAGATGCAATATCAATTACTACTTGTTTAGAATAATCATCAAATTTAGGAGTTCCTTTTACTTTAATTCTATCCCCTACTTTTAAATCTTCTATAAATGCAGCGTCGTATCTTTTCCCCTCAAACAAATTAGAAACAACACCATATGAACCATCTTCATAAGAAATTACAGCCATTTTCTTAGTGTGATTTTTAATTTCTCTTACATCAAGTTCAAAAATATTACCACATACTTCTACTCTTTTTAAAGAACATGTTACAGCATCTTTTATCTTGCAAGGTACATAGGTTTTATCAAGTTCAATTTGTTTTTGATATTCTTCTTGTCTTTGTTTATCAATTTTAATTTGTTTTATAGAATCTTTTTCAAATTCATTATCGATATTATCACTAGCATTAATAGAACTATTTACTAAACCTAAACATACTTTTAAAGTAGCGTTAACTTTATATAACATGTCAGCTAAAGGTTTAGTAAGTAATAATAATCCATTAGCGGATATATTTACTGAATATTCAAAAACTACTTCTTTTTTATCTATGTTAATTTTGTAATTTTTTAATGCAGGATTTTTAATTTTATCAACATAACTATCTATAAATCTTACATAGTCAGTTCTAGTTATAGGATAAGTATATTTAAAATTAATTTCACTTTTAAATCCAGATTCTAATTTAGAAAAATCATCTATCTTTTTAAAAAATTCTTCATAAGTTTGATACTCTAAAAGATTAGGAAAACATACATTTCCTACGAATACTTGATTAGCATCAGTTAAGTAATACTTAGTAAAAAAGCCGTCTTTTAACTTAGATTTTAATTCATCTGATGCTTTTATTAAATTTAAATAACTTTCAAATTTACTATCCATATGTTCCTTCTTTATTCTAATTAATTATAATTTATTAAATCTTCAATAAAAAGGACATCTAATAAATTATATAGCTGGAGCAACAATATCTTTAACAACTAAGACTATCATTAAAAGAATTAATAAGGCCATGCCTATATATGACATGATATTTTTAACTTTTTTATATGTAGCCATGTGTTTAATAGATTTTTCTTGTGTATTAGCTTCTTGTTGTGTGATTTCTTCTTGAGTTAAATGCTTAGATTTATTTTTAATTCTTTTTATTAATTTTTTAGAATTGAAATAGGCACCTTCACCAATTGTGATTACTATTTGCCATCCATCAAGTCCAGGGAATGGTAATAAGTTCATAATAGCTAAGTTAACACTAATTAAAGCCCAAAAATTTAAATATGTACCTATACCAATAGTTGTAGCTTGAGATGATAATTTAAATATAGAAATAATACCACCGACATTATTCCAGTTAGCAGGATTAAATAAACCAACTACCCCGCTAATTAAAGCTGAACAAGAATAGCACCATCTATCCCAGGCTTTAGAAAAGGCTTCACCTGCAGAATATTTAAAATAATAGTATGCAGAAGTAATACCCATTGTTTTATAGCCTTTTGTAATATCATCTTGGGTATCAGTTCCTACTAATGTTGTATGGATAGTCTTTGCACTATCTCCACTTTTTGTAAAATAGAAAGTAACCTCTCTATAATCTTTTAATGTAGTAGGTTGATATTCTTTTACTTTATTTTCAGTTGTATCAAAATATCTATTAGATAAAATAAAACTCATTTGATGATTATAATCTTCTTTTGGATAATTAATATCAAAATCATTTGATTGATAACAAGTAATATCTGTATAAGGAATAGAATTAACTACATTACCTTTATTATTATCATTATCTTTAACATAATAATTAATTTGAACACCTACTACTTCATCATTTGTTTCTAATTTAAAATTAGAATCAGCAGGTACTTGTTGAGTTGCAAGAATTGAATTAGAAGTAATTTGAATCTTATTCCAGTCATATTTTGTAGCAGCTTGAGTACAACAACCATAAGAAAACAAAAGCAAAATATAACCGATAACAAAATTCATGAAAACACCAGCAAACATTATAATTACTTGTTTCCATCTGGCTTTAGCTTCTAGTGTTCTATCTTTAGGTACTACAATTGATTTATCAACACCTTCTACATCTTCTAGATCTTCTCCAGCCATGGCTACATATCCACCAATAGGAGCACATCTAATAGAAAATTTAGTTTCTTGTCCTTTTTCTTTATTAGGTTTTTTAGAATAAATAGCAGGTCCCATACCTATACTAAATTCATAACAATAAACTTTAAATATTTTAGCAGCGGTTAAATGACCAGCTTCATGTAAGCATACTAGTACACCTAAAGATAATAAAAATATGATAATGTTTAATATTATTTGTAATACTTGCATTTTTATCTTCCTTTCATTTTGTTATCAACTATTTCTCTAGCTTTTTTATCTACATATATTAAATCTTCTATATTAGGATTATTTATTAAAATCATATCCTCTTTTACACATGATTTAATAATATCTATCATCTCTAAATAGCTTATTTTATTTTCTAAAAAATATTTAATTACTTGTTCATCAACCGCATTAAAAAACGCCATACTAGTTCCTTTAAGTTTAAAAGTTTGTAAGACTAATGAAAATAAAGGATATCTATTATAATCAAAAGATCTAAAATTAATAGAACACTTATGATTAAATTCTACTTTTTTATAATCCATATCTATTCTTTTTGACTCGTTTAATGCATACGAAATAGGAACTCTCATATCTGAAGGACCTACTTCAAATAAATAAGAATGATCTTTAAATAAAAGTGCGGAATGAACTAAAGATTCATCATTTATTAATACATCTATATCATCTATATCAAAGTCAAATAAATAGCTTGCTTCTATAAATTCAAAGCCCTTATTTACCATAGTACATGAATCAACAGTAATTCTATGTCCCATAGCCCAAGTAGGATGATGTAATACATCATTAACACTAACTTGATTAAATTTTTCTAAAGGATAATCACGCAATGAGCCACCACTTGCAGTAATTATCATCTTTTCTATTTCATTTCTAGATACATGTTTTAATAATTTAGCTAACGCGACATGTTCACTATCTATTGGATATAATTTACCATGTCCTTGACTTAGTTCTTTTTTAATTAATTCACCACCAATTACTAAAGACTCTTTATTAGCTAAGCATAGTGTTTTATTCAATTGTAAACTTAATAAAGATGGTAAAAGACCATTAAAACCTACAATAGAATTAACTACTTTAGAATATGATGCATTTTTTAATAACTCTAAAGAAGAATTTTCCCCTTCAAAGCAAATATATTCTTTATGTCTAGACAAAAATTCTAAATAAGCAGTTTTAGATGCTATACTTACCCATTTTAAATAAGGCAAATATTTCAATTGCTGTTCTAAAACATCTATTCTACTATTTAAACAAACACCTACAATATGAAAATTATTTTGCTTATAACATACATCAATAGTTTGTAAGCCTATAGATCCACTACATCCAAGTAAAACTATATCTTCAATCATTACAAGTACCATCCATTTAAAATACTAGATAATATTGCTGCAACTACAAACCCAGTAAAAGATAATGAGTCCATTCTATCTAAAACACCCCCATGTCCAGGAAGTATATTAGAAAAGTCTTTAATACCATAATATCTTTTTATAGCAGAAAATAATAAATCACCAAATACAGCTGCAAAAGGTATTAATAAAGAAAAGGCTAATGTATATAACCAGTTAATACCTTCAAAATCAATTACACCTTTTAATATAGGGCATTTAAAATAACTACATAAATAAGAGAAAGTAAAAGAAAAAGCGAAAGAAAATAAGATTCCACCTATAAAACCTTCCCATGTTTTTTTAGGTGATATACGTTTAGCCATCTGATGTTTACCAAATAAAATACCAACAAAATAAGCCCCTGCATCATTAAAAACAACACCTATTGATAAATAACATAATAATAAAGCAGATTTAGGTGATTCTTGATAAACAAAGTCACTAGCTTTTAAATAATTAGAATTAGGTAAATATCTTAAAAACATAAGTGATTGACATGCTATACCTATAAATAAGCAAAAGGAAAATATATAGCACATATTTACAATAGAACATTTTTCATTAATTAAAGAAAAAAGGAATGTTAACATAAATGAAAAAATGACAAGTAAAGAAGGAATGAATATGCTATTTAATGCGATTACCCCACTACTTCCAATAGTAGAAGTAACTGATTTATCAAATATAATACTTGATATCATTAATAAATATCCAAATGCTATACCAATCATATATAAAAACACATTAAAAGTAGTATTAGAAGTATGAATTATTTCATATAAACAAAGAATACATACTACACTAACAGCAGCAAAAAAATACCATCCGCCTAAAAATACACATGGTACACATACTAAAACTAAAACTAAGGAGGTAATTATTCTAGTTAACATTGAATGTTTACTTGATGAAGATAATCTATTCATTTTTTAATCCCCCAAATCTTCTGTTTCTAGTTTGATATTCTTCTAAACATTCTTTTAAACATTTTTTATCAAAGCTAGGCCAATATGTTTTTGTAAATATAAATTCAGCATATGCAATTTCATAAAGTAAACAATTAGATAAACGAAATTCACCACTTGTTCTTATTAATAAATCAACAGGTGGAACATCGTTATATAAGTATTTACTAAACATATCTATATTTATATCTTCTTCTTTAATTTTATCTTGTTTAATTAATTCGATAAGTTTTTTTGTAGCGCCTACAATTTCTTGTTTACCACCATAATTAAATAAAACGTTAAATGTAAAAGATGTAAGATCTTTAGTTTGATTAATACTATCATCGATTACTTGTTTTAATGAAGCAGGTATTTTTGGATCATCTAAATTACCAGAAACTAAAATTCTTACGCCTTTTTGTTTAAATTCATCAATATTATCTTTAAAAAACAATTTTAAAAGATTGAATAGATAATCAATTTCTTGATCTGGTCTATTCCAGTTTTCACTTGAAAAGCAATATAAAGACACGACTTTAATATCATAAGTAAAAAAGCATTCATCAACTATTTCTTTGATTCTTTTAACACCAGCTTTATGCCCTAATGATCTTGGTAAAAATCTTTGCTTGGCCCATCTACCATTACCATCCATAATAAAAGCTATGTGATCTAATTTCTTAGTGAGTTTAAAATCGTTTGTCATAATTACAATTAAAGTGTCATTAATTCTTTTTCTTTGTTTACAAAGATTTCATCAATCATCTTGTTATATTTATCAGTAACTTTTTGAATATCATCTTGTAAGTTAAAGACCATATCTTTAGATAATGTGGCATCCTTTTTGAGTTTATTCATATAATCAGAACGAATAGTTCTAATACTAACTTTAGCTTGATCTGTATATCCTTTAGCTTGTTTAACAAATTCTTTTCTTCTTTCTGTTGTTAATGAAGGGAAATTTAAAACAATGTTTGTTCCATTAACTACTGGATTGATACCTAAATCAGATTCACCAATAGCAGCAACAATAGCTTTTACAGTTGTAGGATCATAAGGCTTTACAACTAATTGAGTAGGTAAAGGTGCAGTAATACCTGCAACTACTTTTAATTGTGTCTTTTCATCATAATACATGATGTAGATTTTATCTAAAACAGAAGGAGAGACAACTCCAGAACGAATGGTTTTTAAAACTTCTTTTAAATTTGCAATTGCTTTTGACATTGCTTGATCAACTTGATTTACGATTTCTTCCATAATTTATAATTTCCTTTCTTATGCTTTAATAGTTGTACCAATAGGTTTATCTTCAATAACTTTTACAAAATTTTCTTTATCTGCCATATCAAATACTCTAGTTACAATATTTGAATCTCTTAATAAAGAAATAGCGGTAGAATCAATAACTTTTAGATTCTTTTGTAAAACTTCATCATAACTAATTTCTTTAATTAAAGTTGCATTCTTATCAGTTCTAGGATCTCCAGTATAAACACCTTCAACTCCATTTTTAGCCATCAATATAGCTTGACAATGCATTTCTTTTGCTCTTAAAGCAGCTGTTGTATCAGTTGTAAAATAAGGATTACCTATACCACCAGCAAATATTACTACTCTGCCTTTTTCTAAATGTCTAATAGCTTTTTTCTGTATATATGGTTCAGCTACTCTAGCAATTTCAAGTGATGACATTACTCTATTTGGAACACCAACTTTTTCAAGTGCACTACCAATTGCCATAGCATTAATAATTGTACCAAGCATTCCCATATAATCAGCAGTAGCATGTTCAATACCAATTGAATCAGCTAATCTACCTCTCCAAATATTACCAGCACCGCATACAATACAAATTTGAACACCTCTAGAAGAAAGTTCTTTAATTGATGTAGCAATACCATTTAATAAATTACTATCTAATATTTGGTCATCTTTATTATCTTTTAAAGCTTCACCAGATAATTTTACAAGTATTCGAGTATATTTCATGTTTAATCCTCATTTCTCATATAGTATTTTATATTATTTATGAAATAAATAAAA
>CAVFIT010000034.1:37398-50452 GCA_963622735.1 Phocaeicola dorei
GTTATAAATAAATATAATAAAATTTAATTAACTAAAAAGATTGCCTTAATAACTAAGACAATCTTTAACAACAAATTATTATTGAAGTTCTTTAGCGACTTCAGCAGCAAAGTCAGTGACTTTCTTTTCAATACCTTCACCAACTTTATACATTGTAAAGGAAATAGGAGTACACTTATTAGCTTTTAAGACATCGCCAACTTTCTTTGTAGAATCTAAGATATATTCTTGGAAAGCAAGAACTTGTTCTTCAAAGTGTTTGCTAACTCTACCTTCAATGATTTTATCTTGAATTTGAGCAGGTTTTTTAGCAAAAGAAGCATCTTCTTTAGCTTTTTCGATTTGGATTTCTTTTTCCTTAGCAAATTCGCTAGGATCGATATCATCACTTGTTAAATATGAAGGATTTGTTGAACAAATAGACATAGCTAAGTTATCAGCTAATTCTTGATCTCCACCTTTAACTTTGAGTAATACAGATATAGCACCACCCATATGGATATAACTACCAAATAATTCATCACTGTTTTTAGAAACAATAGCAAATCTTCTTAAATCTAATTTTTCACCTAATTTAATACCAGCATCATTGAATAAATCAGCAACAGTGTGACCATCACTTGATTTTTCATTTAATAATGATTGAACATCACTAGGTTTATTAGCTAAAGCAATTTTAGCAGTTTCTTTAACTAAATTTGTAAAAGGATCAGCTTTAGCAACAAAGTCTGTTTCGCAGTTAATTTCTAAGATAACAGCATCATTACCATCAATAAGGACTGTTGTTAAACCTTCAGCAGCAATTCTACCAGCTTTTTTAGCTTGCTTAGCAATACCTTTTTCTCTTAACCATGTAACAGAAGCATCTAAGTCATTGTTACAAGCGACTAAAGCGTGCTTACAATCCATTAAACCAGCACCGGTTCTTTCACGTAAGACTTTAATTAATTCAACAATTTCAGACATGGATTAGTTTTCCTTTCAATATTTTAAACTATTTAGCTTCACTAGCTTTTTCACTAGGAGCAGCTTGTGTTGTTGTTTCTGCAGGTTTAGCTTCAGCAGGTTTTGTTGTCTTCTTGAAAGGTTTTTTGGCTTTGAATGTTTGAGCTTTCTTTCTCATTCTCATACCTTTTGCTAAAGGTTTTTTGGCTTTTCTTAAAGCGTATTGATCTTCTTTAACTCTTTGTTTGATAAGTTTGAATTCTTCAGATTTATCAACAGCTTTTAAAGAATCAACAAAGTTAGCTTCATCGCCATCTTGTTTAACATAAGCATAAGCGACATCTCCACCTTTACCTTCAACAATAGCATCTGCTAATAAGCCTAAGATTAACTTAACTGTTTTAGAAGAATCATCGTTACAAGGGATGATGTGGTCAATTCCATCAGGATCAGCATTTGTATTTGTTAAAGCAAAGACAGGAATATGTAAAATTCTAGCTTCAGCAACAGCGTTATGTTCTTGTTTAGGGTCAACAACGATCATAGCATCAGGAATTTTTCTCATTTCCTTGATACCTTCTAAGTTAGAAGCTAATTTTTCTTGTTCTTTCTTAGAAGCGATAGCATCCTTTTTGGACATAGAATCATAAGCACCATCGTTTTCTAATTGTTCTAATGATTTTAATAATTTTGTTCTAGAAGATAATGTCTTGAAGTTAGTTAATGTACCACCTAACCATCTATGATTGACATAGAATGAGCCAGATCTAATAGCTTCTTCACTAACAGCTTCAGAAGCGGACTTTTTTGTACCAACAAATAAGACTTTACCGCCTTTAGAAACGATATCTTTTAATAATTTGTAATCTTCGTTGATGTAACTTGCAGTTTGATCAAGATCAATAATATGGATGCCAGATCTTGTAGAATAGATGTAATTCTTAAATTTAGGACACCATCTTCTTGTCATGTGACCAAAGTGGGCACCAACAGATAATAATTCTTTAACTGAAACAACAGGGGCATTAGGATCGTGGATAACACTTGCCATTGTTACTTCAGCAGCTGAATTTTGATTGGTTTCAGCAACCTTTACTTCTTTTTCTTCACTCATTGTAGTGAACCTCCATTTGTTAAACCTCCATCACTTCTAATATTTGGCCCAATTAATAACAGTCGTTTTTATAAAATAATAAATGTTTAAATAAAAGGCATATCTAGCCAGTTGATAAAAACGTACTTAGCATTTAAGCTAGTTTTAAAAGGACTAGCCAAATAAATCCATGATGTGTGCATTTGCAGTTAGTAAACTGCATTAAAAAGGATATCATATATGATATTAATTTTCAATATTAACATTAGTTAGTAAGAAAGTGTAAAGCTTTTAATAGTCTTTTTTAAAATCAAGAATATTTATAAATTATGCAAAAATCATCGATAAAGCATCAATAAAATAAAAAGAACGCTAGAATTAACTAACGCTCTTATAAAATTAATTTTCTTTCTTTTTGTTATTTCTATTAGCAAAGTTTTTAGCAGCTAATTCTCTTCTTCTATTTTTTAATTCTTCTTTATCTTGATATTTATTCTTACTTGAAATAGAAGGTTTAGATTCATCGGAATTTGATTTAATTTCAATTTCCTTTTTATATTGTTCAAATTCAGCTTTATTAGCTAAAATGAAATGTCCTGGTTCAATTTCTTGTAAAGAAGGTTTATCAGTTGAATAATCATGAGTTGTAGCTGCATCATAATGCATTCTGACTCTTGTTTTTTCAGATAATGGATCTGGTTTAGGAATAGCAGAAAGAAGTGATCTAGTATATGGATGTAAAGGATGAGCAAATAGTTCATCACTTGGAGCAAGCTCAACTAAGTTACCATAGTACATAACTGCGATTCTATCACAGAAGTACTTAACAACTGATAAATCGTGAGCAATAAATACAATAGTTAAACCTAATTGATTTCTTAAATCATTAAGTAAATTAATGATTTGAGCTCTAATTGAAACATCTAGTCCAGAAATAGGTTCATCAGCAATAATTAATTGAGGATTCATTATTAATGCTCTAGCAATACCTATTCTTTGACGTTGACCACCAGAGAATTCATGAGGATATCTATTAGCATAATCAGGAATTAATCCTACTTTATTTAAGACATCTTCAACCATGCTTTTATAATCAGCACTTTTTTGAATATCTTCATTAGCTTTAGCTTTTAATTTATCGATTTCTTCTTGCTTATTTTCGATATCACTAGCTTCAATTGCTGATATGTCATCTTGAAGTTTAGCTTCAATACTTTCCTTTTGTCTTTTAGCAAAGTTTTGAATTTTTAAACCTTCACAGATAATATCATAAACTGTCATTCTAGGATCTAAAGAATCAATAGGATCTTGGAAGATCATTTGCATCTTAGTAAGCAATTCTTTATTAACATGCTTATTATCGTAATTATGTTGTTTAATCTTAGCTTTTTGAACTTTAGTAGTTTCTTTAATATTTTGTTCTACTTCTTTAATTAAAACGTCATACTTATCATGAATCATTTTAATTGTAGTATCATCAGGAGCACCTTGTTTAGTAAGTTGAGCTATTTCTGCTTCTCTATCTTCTTTTAATTGTTTGATCTTTTTCTTGCCTCTAATTTTGGTCCATTTTATTTCTTTTACGTTCCATCTATTACCAGCAGAAACTCTATAACCATTAAAATAAATTGAACCAGATGTAGCATCTTCTAGTCTAATGATATTTCTACCAGTAGTAGATTTACCACAGCCTGATTCACCAACTATACCAAAGACTTCACCTTTTTTAATATCAAAAGAAACATCATGTACAGCTTTAATTTTTACTTTACCTTTTCCTTTACCCATTACAAAATATTTCTTTAAATGTCTAACAGATAATATTATGTTATTATCAATTAATTCTTGATCGCAAGAAATATTTTTTAATTGTTTTTGAATATGTGTAGGTAATGAGTCAACATATTCTTTAACTGTTTGTATTTTATTGTTTTCTAAGTTGCTCATATGTTACACCTGCTTTCTTTAAACAATTTTTAATTCTTGTTGAAACAATCTTTGGCATTTCCGCTTTAGGAGCACGAGGGTCAAGTAACCATGTTGCTGCATAATGGGTATCATTTACTTTAAAAAATGGTGGCATTTGTTTAAAGTCAACAGCCATTGCGTATTTACTACGTAAAGCGAAAGCGTCACCTATTGGTGGGAAGTTCATATCAGGAGGAGTTCCTGGAATAGCTTCAAGTTTTTCTGAAGAATCAACATCAGGAATAGAAGACAATAAAGCCCAAGTATAAGGATGTCTAGGATCATAGAAAATATCATAGACAGTTCCATATTCAACTATCTTGCCTGCATACATAACAGCAATTCTATCTGCCATTTCAGCAACAACACCCATATCATGAGTAATAAAGATACAAGAAAGATGTCTTTCTGCTTTTAATTTATTAATTAATTCAAGAATTTGAGCTTGAATAGTAACATCTAGAGCTGTTGTAGGTTCATCACAAATTAAAATTTCAGGATTTGCAATTAATGCAATAGCGATAACTATTCTTTGTCTCATACCACCTGAGAATTCAAATGGATATTGATTATAACGCTTTTCAGGTTGAGGGATACCAACTTCTCTCATTACTGATATCGCTCTAGATTTTGCATATTCTTTTGTATACTTAATCTTTTCACAATAGTTTTTAAAATAGTTTTCTTTTAATTTTGCTTTCTTTTCAGCTTCTAAATCTTCAACTATTTTAACAGTAGAATCATAGATTTCTTTTTCTTTTATTCTATAGTTAGATAAGATTTTTTCTACAGACTCATTAATTTGACTTGCAGGAATATCATGTTCATTCTTGATTTTATCAATAGCGTCTTGTTTTTGCTTATCTAATAAAGTTATTTGTTTATAAAGTTCTTGTTTAGCTTGTTCTTTTTTACTTGCTAATTCTTGATCAGTTGGATAACAAGCAAGAATCTTTTGCTCTTCTTCTTTATAAATCTTGATGCATTCTTCTTTATATTTCTTTGTTTTTTCTTTAGCTTGTTTTTTAGCATCAGCTAAATTTTGTTTTGCTTGTTTAATTAAAGGTTTAGACTCTTCTTTTAATTTTTTATAAGTTTCAACAATTTGATTATGCTTTTGTAAAGCTTTATCTTGCTCAGCTTTAATTTGCTCATCAATTTGTTTAACATGTTCATCTTTATAAGCCTTTAAATTAGCTTTTATAGAACCTTGATCAAGCTTTTCAGCTTCATATTTTTGTCTAATTTCTTCTAATTCAGATTCTAAATCAGACATCTTAGTTTGTCTAAGCTTTTTAATTTCAATTAAATCTTGCTTATATTGTTTAGTAGCTTGTTTACTTTTTTCAACATTGGATACTAATGTGTTATATGTAGATAATTCGTTAATTATTAAATCTTCATAATAAATCTTTAATCTATCTTTATTAATTAGCATAGCTTCAGAGATTTGCTTACCGATTTTAATAATAGGATTTAAAGCTGATAATGGATCTTGGAAGATCATACCAATTTTATTTCCTCTTATACGATGGAATTCTTGTTCAGAAATCTTAGTTAAATCTTCACCTTGATACATTATTGAGCCTTTTTTGATAATAGCTGAGCCAGGTAAAATGCCCATAATTGTTTTACATGAGACAGATTTACCTGAACCAGATTCACCAACTATACATAATGTTTCACCCTTTTTTAAATCAAAGGAAATTCCTCTAACTGCTTGAGTGTATCCAACATCAGATTTGAAGTTAATTGTTAAATCTCTACAAGAGAGTATTACATTTTCATTTTCTATTGCCATAATATCACCTCTAATTAGTTAGATCCTTTCAAGTTAGGGTTAACTGAATCTCTTAAGCCTTGACCAAACATTTCAAAAGCAATTAATAATAATGCTAATACAACTGATGGGAATACAATTAAATAGACTTGTGGATTTGTATTTAATACTGTAGAAATAGCATTTTGATTTTCTTGGATAATTCTACCTAATGACATAATATCAGTAAAACCAAGTCCTAAAAATGATAAGCTAGCTTCAGAATAAATAACTGAAGGAACAATTAAGACTGAAGAAGTAATAATTGTACCTAAACCATTAGGTAAGATATGTTTGAAGATTAATCTAGGTGAAGAAGCACCTAAAGATCTACTTGCTAAAACATATTCATGTCCTTTGTATCTATAGAACTGGGTTCTAGTAACTGCAGCTGTTCCAATCCATCCTGTAAGACATAACGCCATAACAAATGTACCGATATTTCTACCCCAGTTAAGTAAGAATAGTGTTAATACAACCATAGTAGGAATATAAGATAATATATCTACAATTCTTTCCATGATTAAGTCTACTGCTTTACCATAATAACCAGAAATTGAACCCCAAATTAAGCCAATTGTCATACAAATTGCAGCAATTACAATACCAATTCCTAAAGAATATAATGTACCTCTAGAAACTAATTTTAACATATCATAACCATTAGAATCTGTACCAAATATATGAATAGGCATAGAAGAATAACCTAATTGTCTATAATTAAGAACATAACATTCTATGTTCCATGTCCAGCATTTTAAGATTCTTGAATATGAAGCAACAATAGTTACTGGCTTAGATTCATCATTTACTAAAATGTAGTTGTTATTACTATCTAATTCAGTAATTTTAATAGTAAATTTACTACCATCTAAGTTTCTATCTGCGTTAATAGAATAATCATCTTGATTAATTTCTAATGCGTTTCCATCACCATCATAGATTGTAAAATCAATATAACCTTTTGATTTTAATGTACCTACTGTTAATTGAGGTAAAGCTGTACCATCAACTAATGTTACTTTTCTAGCACCATAAGCATATTCATATGGATCAAATTTAAAATCACATAAATAAATAGTGGCTTGATAAGGATAAATAGCTTCAGCTGTGACATTAAATAAATTCCAGTGAATTGATGTGGAATCTTTGCTGTTATTAGCTGTTAAAATAAATTCATTACCCGAATTATTTAATGCTAATGCATTTAATTCAGTTTGTTCACTTGAATTAGAAGAAGTGAAATTGATCTTTTTAAAGATACAATCACTATTAGCTAAAATAGTTACATTACCTTTTATATAACTTGCGTTATTTAATAAGACATTAGAACTATCTTGAGCGTTTAATTCTTGCCACTTAGTTTTTAATAAATTATTAACATCAAAAGTAGCACTATTAGAAGATGTGTATTCTCCTAAAATTAATTCTAAAGCTGTATCATCACTACTAGAAGCAACTTCACCTTTAGTATTTAATAATTGGTTAGATGAATTATAAGCGTTATAACTAACACTTACTTTATAACTAGATGCATTTAATAATTCTACATCTATAGAATAATTAGCATTTTTTACATCAAATTTTAATTCGCTTGTATCTATATGTGATTGACTACTTATATGTAAAGATCCACCTTTAGCGTATTTACTAGCACTATTAGTTGTGGATTGGTAAACTGTAGGTTCACCTATAATACCTTCTTTACCTATAGTAGAGCCTTCAGCAAAGACTACTTCTTTATTTTCATTATCATAGGTAAATCCTTTATATGTTTGTGTACCATCCCAAAATCCAGTTCCAGCAGGGAATAATTTTGGTGGTAAATATTTTTCAGAAGGTGATTGAACATCTAATTGACCAGGTAATGTAAATGGTAATATAACTGAACAAAGTAATA
Organism: Phocaeicola dorei; assembly: GCA_963622735.1. Classification (GTDB taxonomy): domain Bacteria; phylum Bacillota_I; class Bacilli_A; order RFN20; family CAG-288; genus Scatoplasma. Next base: position 45,124 of record CAVFIT010000034.1, read on the forward strand.
TTACTGATATAATTACAAAACCAACAACACTGGCTTTATTTTTTACAAATCTTCTTACAATATCTTTAAAATATGTTGTTCTTTTAGACTTAAATTTAACATCATAAATTCTTTTATCTTGTTGAACAAATGTAAAATCGGAGTCAGTAATATTATTTTCATTGGATTTAATTTCAAAATCATTATTTTCCATATTATCTTTCCCCCATTCTAATTCTAGGATCTAAGAAACCATAAGAAAGGTCTAATACGATACCTGATAAAAGACCAATTGTAGTAAATACTGCCATATCAAGCATTAAGACATTGTAGTCTTTTTGGTTAATAGCTTGAACAAATAAATTACCAATACCAGGAATAGAATATATTGATTCTAAGATAGCTGAACCAGATAAAATACCAACAATACTAGCTAAAATTGATGGTAAAACAGGAACCATAGCATTTCTTAACGCGTGATGAGTAACTGTTTGAGTTCTTGTTAAACCTTTTGTTCTAGCTAAGAGTAAGAAATCAGAAGCCATAACTTCTGTAAGTTCACCTCTTACAATTCTTTGATATGAACAAATATATCCAAATAATCCTGATAATACTGGGATAATATAACCTTTAACCTGGTTTGCTAAAGGTTCACCAGCTTGTGGCCATCTTGTAGGTAACAAATTACCTAAATAGCCAAATAGCATAATTAATAGTGAAATAAATACAAATGAAGGAATAGAAATTAAGACCATTGATGTAATAGAAATAACTCTATCTGTAGGTTTATTTTTCTTTAAAGCAGCTAATATACCAATACATATACCAATAGGAATTGCTATAACAATTGTAATAGCGTTAATTGCTACTGTTGTAGGTAATCTAGAAGAAATTACATAGATAACTTGAGTACCTTTTTCAATTGAAGAAGAGGTTCCCCAGTCAAATCTAGTAAATATATTAGATAACCAGTTAACATATTGTTCCATAACAGGTCTAGTATAGTAGTAATGTGTTACTGCTGCACCATCTGTATAAGACCATTGTAGTTCCATTCCATCAATAATAGTTCTAGAGTCAAAATAATAGCCTAATTTTACTTGATTTTCGTAAAAAGCTACCATTTGAGATTCTATACCTAAAGGCTTTTCACCAGGAATAAGCTTTAATAAAATAAATGTTAAAGAAATAATTATAAAACCAGTAATTAATGCTAAAACAATTCTTTTAATAACATATTGCGTTTTTTGCATGTTTTATTTTTCCTCCTTATTAGCACAAAAGGGGTCATTAGCTAAAAGCGCCAATGACTCCTTAATTATAATATAATTATTCCTTATTTAGTAGCGGCAAAATTACTTGCTGTATCAAGTGTTGAAACTGAATATTGACCTTCAACACCATTAATCTTAACAATTTGATAAAACTTCATAGATAATGTAGCACTAGCTCCAGCTGCACCATTAATAAATGAAGCAAAGTATTGTCTCCATGTAATTGTTGTATCTTTAGCAACAGGTTGATCTGCATATTTACTAGCTTGAGAACCAAAGTAGTAAATTAATAAATCATCTACAGTAAGTGTGAAAGAAATAGTATGATTTGTAGCATCATTTTCACCTTCTAAATATAAATCACCAGCTGTTGTATCATAATAGCTATGTGCATCACCATCACTATCAATATATGAGAAGTTACAAGCAACAGTAACATCATCAAAGTCCATATTAGCTTGTGCACCTAAAGTTGCATCATAGTCATAAACAAATGTAATTGTACTTTTATCAGTATCAACAACTGTCTTTTTATCATTATAGATATAAGGAACAGCCATTTCACCATCTTTAACTAATCCACCAGAGTTAGCAACGTTAAATAAAGCATCATATGACCAAGATTTACCATCATAAACTAAATCACTATCAACTTTAGAAGTATCTGTACCCCAGTTAAGAGTAAATCCAGAAGAGTTATCGCTCTTTAAAACTTCCATGAAATTTAATGGGTCTAATGTATTACCAGAAATTGAACCAAAGACAAAGTCAAATTGTCCAACCATAGCTTTAGAATAATAACAATCATACCAGTTTGTTGTAGCTTCATTAACAATATCTAATGTTAAGCCATAACTTGAAGCAGCTTTATTAAATGCATCTTCAATAGTTGTTGCCCACATATCACCCCATTGAGTAATTTGAGATTGTGCTTGATAGTATGTATATAATTTAATTGTATCACCACTATGATATGTACCATTATCAGTTAATGTTTTAGCGGCTCTTGTAAATAATGTTTGAGCTTGAGCTAAGTCAAAACCATATGTATCATTGCCATCTTTATCTGTTGTTATATAATCAGCAATAGCATCTTCATGCTCTTTTGTAGAGTTATAAGAAACACTATTAACAGGATCTGACATATAAGCTTCTGAAAAATATGTATAAGCTTTGTTTCTATGCATAGAATCAGCAATAGCAGATCTATTAGTTGAGAAATATATACCATCTAAGAAATCACTATTAGACATAATAGGTTTAACAGTCCAATAATTTTCTCTTGAAGTTGTTGTAATAGAACCATTTACGCCAAATAATTCTTCCCATCTATCTTGAGTACAAGAATTAACATTCATCTTATATGTAGAAGAGTTACCAGAAAGCTTTTTAACCCATCCTGTACCAGAATCACTAGAAGCATAATCATCCCATGCTGAGCTAGGAATACTTGAAGCATCACATTCTTTAGCTTTAAAGTGATTAATCATAGCAGAAGCATCAGAACTTAGATTAGTATCAAATCTATATTTATAACCTTTAATTTTATAAAGATTAGAATTAGCTTTTGTTTCAAACCAATCTGCATTTCTAGTTAAAACAATATCACCATTATTTGAGCCATCTAATCTTGTTAATGTATAAGGTCCAACAGACAAAACATTCTTATCAGCTGATGTAGACTTATCACTAGATTGGTTAGCGTAATTTTCAGGAGTAAATGAATCACTATCAGGATCACCACAAACTTCTTCATAGAATTCTTGATTAATAGGTGAAATTAAAGCATCTGATAATCTATAGTATGAATTAAAATCATTACAAGGTGTATTATATTCAACTTCAATATATGCATCTCCACTTGTATATGCATTGCCATTAGCATCAACTAATTTAAAGCCAACACCATTCCATGCAGCTTTAGCAGCGCTAGAATTATATCCATCTGTACTAGCAGCATAATAAGCAGCAGCACCTTTAATAGCAGATGAACCAGAAGTATATTGAGATTGTCTATAATAACCGACTTTCTTTGTTAATAAAACTTTTAAAGCAAAGATGTAGTCTTCAGCTTTAACACCAACGCCATTCCATTTACTTCTTATAGCAGCATCAGTTTTATATGTAACACCATCAGCACCTGTTCTAACTTGGAATCTCCATTTAGTGGCTAAACCTGTAGAACTATCTTTATTAACAGCTACAGGCATTGTCTTAGCTAAGATTGGATACCATTCAGTTACTAAATTTTTAGCAGAAGTATCATCATCTTTAATTCTTGTTCCAAAAAATGAAGATTGGAAATAACTCCAATAATCAGCAATTTGGCTACCATCAGTATCTAAACCATTCATAGATGTAATAGGTGTAGAATCATATGAATGATAAAATTCTTTTATATCTGGAATTGATGTATCGCTATCAACAATTTGGAAATTAGGATCACTTGCATCGATAGAACCATATCTAGCAGTACCAAAACCATAACCTGTAATATATTTAGAAAATGGATACTTAACTCTTGATGAAGCAACTGAATAACCACCATCACCATAAAGTGTAATACCACTAATATGCTTTTCCATTGCATATTTTTCTAATTGACCTAAAATTTTTGCTCTTTCTGAATAGTCACTAGCAACATATGAGAAAGCACCATTTGCTTTTTCTACTGCCTTTGCAGATGAAGATGAGTTAGATCCACCACTAGTGCTACTAGATGAGCCACTAGTTGGAGAACAACCAACAATTGATAACAAAGACATTAATGCTGTACAACATACAACTAAACCTTTTTTGCTTGCCATAATTTTTCCTCCTTATATTTGGCAAAAGTCTTTTTTATTTATTTGATATATTTTTTCCGACAAGACTTTTATGCATATAGGTTATTCCTATTTCAAGAAATAATCAACAAAAATTTTTACTATTTTTTTGAAAGTGCTTTCATACCGCGCTTTTTAAATCTATCGATAAAAAGTCGAGAATTTTTTAAATTAATTTTAAAGTACATAAAAAGATTAACCACTTTAATAGGCAGTTAATCCATTAATAAACTTCTAAAATTTTCACTTAAATTAAATTGATTAAAGCAGTCTGTTGTTTAATATAATTATTCCACATGTATAAAAACACAATAGCAACAATTAAATAAACAAGAGCTAGTCCTAAATATACTAAAAAAGTAAATCTATAATACGTATCGCTTTTTTCTTCTCTTTTACTATCCATATAAACTTTATAGTCTTGATAAGTATTACCATATTTAATTCTAGTTAATCTACCAAATGATCCAAATAAATAAGTAAATCCATATTTATATGCATCAAATAGTCCACCTTGATTACCATAACTAAAAAAAGATAATCCTACTAATACTCCAAAACAAGCAAAGCTTGCGTTAGATACATCTTGATAATTTTTCTTTGATGACAGGTATATAGATAAAAATATAATTAATGAAATAATAATTCCCACAATTAATTTGATTATTATTTTACCTAAAGTTGTTTCGTTAAATTCTTTTAATTTTTCTTTCATATTTTTTCCTTATATTATAAGAATATAAACTTTGATTAAAATAAAAACAAGAAAAAACTTGTCTAAATTAACATTAGACAAGTTATTTTTTTAGAAATATTACTTTCTGATACCTAACTTTTTAATTAAAGCGAGATATTCTTCATGACTTTTACCATCTAAATAAGATAATAAGCCACTTCTTTTACCGACTTTAACAAATAAGGCTCTTTTTGAAGAGTAGTCATGTTTGTTAGCTTTTAAGTGTTCGGTTAAGTTGTTGATATCAGCTGTTAAAATAGCGATTTGAACTTTAACATTACCTGTATCTTTGTCGTTAGCACCAAATTCTTTAACAAATTCAGCTTTCTTTTCTTTTGATAACATTGTTTATATTCCTCCTAAATGTTATTTTTGCTTAGCTTATCCTAGTATTAATTTTTAGAGGTCAGTTAATACCAAGAGTAAGTTGCTTATATAAAATATCACTTTTAAAAAATTATTTCAACAGATTATAAAAATTAATCTTGATATACTATTTATATATGGAGGTATAC
>CAVFIT010000035.1:0-2881 GCA_963622735.1 Phocaeicola dorei
GTTTAAGTTATTATGATGAATCAGATGCAATGGAATATTATTGTGCAAGGGGGTGCATGTAAAATGATTAAAAAGAAATTCTTAACACTATTAGCAATACTTCTAAATCCTTGATGTTCACTTTCATATAATCTTACTATTTCTATTTTATCTTCAAATGTTAACTTCATAATAAAAACCCCTTAAGTCTTTCTAATTCCTTAGTCCAACTTTTGGGGTTCACTTCATTACTTTCTATTTAGTTAACTTTGAATATGATGAAGAAGGAAATCTAAAAGGTGATATTGTTAATTTAAAATACGAAGGCTTTAATATTACTGATGAAATTAAAGTAACATTTGAAATGGAAAGTTAAATGAGGAACTGCTGATAAATCAAATATCAGCAGTTTTTAAGTGAATGTTAACATATTAAAATATATGTTAAAAGTGTATAATATTTTTGGAATTAACTATTATGAAAAAGACAATTGATAAATTAAAAACATTAAATGATTTCTTATTAAATAGTAAATATCATCTAGGATTAGAAGATATTTTAAAAGAAGATAAGTCTAAAATTGAAAATATTTTATCTGGAAAAGAAAAGCCAAGTGAAGAAATATTAAAAGAAATAGCTGATTTTTTCTATTTAGATTATGAAATATTAGAAGATGATAATTTAGAACTTCCTAATAATGATCATATTCAAGTAGATGATGTAAAAGTATCTGCTATTCAATCTTCTTATTTAAATAAATTAGGGAAGAAAAAACATAAACATGTCATAAAAAGAAATTATGATATATTAGATAAACCTACAAAGAAAAAGTTATTTATTAACTTAGCATGTATATTTATTCCTGTGTTAGTATTTGTAATCTATTGTATAACTAGTGTTAGTATAAATAGAGTTGAAACAATTAATACATATAAACAAGGAGATAAATTATCATCTTCTCAACAAGTTATTGAATCTTGTTTACCTAAACAAGGTGAACTAGGTGTTACTCCTTTTGCTAATATTAGAGTAGGCTCTACTATAGAAAATATTAAAAACATATCCACTAGTAATAATAATTATTCAGTTACTATGTCTGTTAGATTTGACTTTGATCAAATTGAATTTCATAAAATGTTTTATTATAAAAATAAAGGAATTACATTAGATAAATCTATTGATTATTCTTTCTATGATGAAAAAGACTATTTAGTTGATAATTATTGTCCTAGTTCTACTAGTGATTCTAATAGCAAGTGTTATTTGCCTTATTCAGATAATATTCCTGATATTTTCCAATTTAATTTTGAATCAAATAAACATCTATATGAAAATAATGTTAAACCTATTTCTATAAATACTTTATATGAAGAAGAAACTAAATCATTTCCAGGAGAAAAATCTAGTAATATTTATACTTCTAAAAATGATGAATTTTGTATAGGAAATGGTAAGATTGATTCTGATAGTTTAGAATATTTAGAAAAAGGTAAACCTTATTATGATGAACAAACAAAAAGCTTTAGATATACTCAATCAGCACATTTTAGCGCTACTATTAATAAAAAATTTGATTCACCTAGATATCCTTTAGATTCTGCCCAGTTCCACATATATATTCAACCTACATTAAATAGTAAATATATTAGATATATAGCAGATAAAGAAATGTCTGGATATTCTACATATTTTTCAATAAGTGATGGTTATAGACTAATTAATGAAACTAATGATATTAAAAATTTAAGTATTAAATTAAATTATTATACTGAAAAAGATTTAGATAGATCATCATCTACATTTGGACAAAATATTATTAAGACTCAATTTGAAATAGTAGTAAGAGCTAATAAAACTGGATTTAGTGTATTTATTAATTCATTTTTGAATATTATCGCTGTTGCTATTTGGTTAATATTAGCATTTTTTAATCAATCATTTAATAAAGAAGATAGTATTTCAATGATTGGCACAGGCTTTTTCTCAGCTATTTCTGCAATATTATTAGGACTTTCTTTAGTATCTAGTGGGAATATCTTTTCTTTATTAACTGTAGTAAATATCTTTACTTTATGTATGGTATTAATTATGGGATATGAATCTATTACCGCAAAAAGAATTAATAAAATGGGCGATGCAGTTACTGTTGCTTATAAAACAGTTAAAGTTAGAATATTATTTTATTTCTTAGTTATCTGTTCTATTATTATGTATATAGTTTTACCTGCTATTTCTTATTTATGGATGTTATAAAAAGAATGGATTACATTAATTAACATGTAATCCTTTTTAAGTGTAAAATTTATAGAATTAATAATTATCTTTAAGTAAGAAATCAGCGAGGTGAATTATTTTTATCCCATTATAATTTCCACAAGCATATTCATCTAATGTGACGACATATTTAGGATAATTATCTTTTATTAAGAGTAAAATTTCTGTCTCTCTATCTAAATTTTTAGGTAATTCTCTACATACTTGAATATAGAGTTTATCATCTCTATTTATAGCAACAAAATCAATTTCTTTATCTCTTAATTTACCTATATAAACATCATAACCACGACGTTTAAGTTCAAAAAATACGATATTTTCTATTATAGATGCAATGCTAGTAGGATTAAATCCATATAATGCATATTTAATAGATTGATCAGCAATGTAAAATTTTTCTTGGGTTTTTAATATATTTTTACCTTGTAAATCGTATCTTTTACAGCGATAGATTATAAAGGCTTTTTCAAGCCATTTTAAGTAATTATAAATTGTCTCGACTGATATATTTCTTTTCTCAGATTTAAGAAAGGTAACTATTGAATTAGCAGAAAATGTTTTTCCTACGTTTTCAATAACAAATTTTACAACTCTATTAAATAAATCGATGTTTGTTATTGTATGTCTT
>CAVFIT010000036.1:0-8454 GCA_963622735.1 Phocaeicola dorei
ATATATATCCTAATTTAGAAACAGTCATTTTAACTTTAGGTGAATTAGGTGCATGTTTAATATCTAAAGATAATAAAGAATATTACCCAGGTAAAAAAGTAAATGCTATTGATACTACTGGATGTGGAGATGCATTTATAGGTACTTATTTAGGTATGTTATTAACTAACAATTATAAAGAAGATGAAATATTAAATAAATGCATAGAAGTATCTAGTAAAGTAGCTACTTGTAAAGGAGCTTTGTTAGAAAAAAAGGAGATTTAATATGCATGAATATGATTTTATTTACCTTGGAAAGATTTTGAAAAGATTTTAATATATCAAAGAAGATTTTATTTAATAAGTTGGTTTATTATAATTGCGCTATTAATAATAGATGGAATTTTCTTAGGCAAGGCATTAGTTAATAACCAAAGTAGTTTAATGTATGTATGTTTTGCTTGTATTCCTTTTCTTGCTATATTAGCTGGAACAACATTTCTTTTTGCAAGATGGGATGGAGGGGGTCAAATATTTAAACAATGCCACGCCTCTTTTAAAGAAGATGGTACATTAGTTTTATCATGTCAAAGAGAACTAGGTAGACCTATGTTTACTGAAAGATTTGGCTTAACAAAAACAATGAAAATAACTAAGGTTAAAGAAAAGTTTGGATATTATATTATTTAAGAAGGTAAAAGAAATTGGGCTGTCTTACCTAAAAATATACCACTTAAAGATTTAATTAATATTCAAAAATAAAAATTACTTATTTGATTCTCCAAATTTTTATCTATTAAAAGTCTATGTGTTAAAAATAGGGCATTTTAATAGTATAATAATAGATAGTCTATTTAGGAGGATTTAAATATGATTAACGATAAAATTATTATTAAAGGCGCTAAAGAAAACAACTTAAAAAATGTTGATTTAACTCTTCCTAAAAATAAATTAATAGTATTTACTGGTGTATCAGGATCAGGTAAATCTACTTTAGCATTTGATACAATTTATGCAGAAGGTCAAAGAAGATATATCGAATCTTTATCTAGTTATGCTAGACAGTTTTTAGGTTCTTATGAAAAACCAGATGTAGATTCAATTGAAGGACTTACTCCTGCTATTAGTATCGATCAAAAAACTAAATCTCATAACCCTAGATCTACTGTTGGTACAGTTACTGAAATTTATGATTATTTACGTTTATTATATGGAAAAATAGGTGAAGTGTATTGTCCTAACCACAATATTAAAATTGAAGCGTTATCAGCTGAACAAATCGCAAGTATTGTAGTTAAAAATCCTTTAGAAAGTAAGATTATATTTTTAGCCCCTGTTGTTAGAAACGAAAAAGGTACTCATTATGATACATTAGAAAAGTTTATGAAAGCTGGCTTTTCTAGAATGAGAATTGATGGAGGGGAAGAAACTAGATATCCTACTATTCCTTTATTAAACAAAAATCAAAAGCACGATATTGATATAGTAGTAGATAGAATTATTTTAAGAGAAGATTCTAAAGAAAGAATATTAGAAGCTATTAAATCATGTTTAAATATTTCTAATGGTTTTGTACAAGTAGATGTTAATGGTAAAGTTAATTTATATTCTGAACATCATTCTTGTCCTATTTGTGGATTTTCAGTTCCTCAAATTGAGCCTAGATTATTTTCTTTTAATAATCCTTTAGGATGCTGTTCTTATTGTAATGGTTTAGGGAAAACTATTTCAGTAGATGTTTCTTTACTTGTTCCTGATGAAAATTTAACTTTACTTCAAGGTGCAGTTAGATTTTATACAGTTAATAAAATCGAAGCTAACATGGTGGACTGGACTGATTTAAAAGCAGTATGTGATAAATATGATATTCCAGTAAATGTTCCTTATAAAGATTTAACAAAACAGCAAAAAGATATTATTTTATATGGACCAAAAGAAGAAGTTCACTATACATATAGAACATCATCAGGTTCTATACTTCAAAAAACAGTTAGTGAAGGTGTAGTAGATAAAATTAATAGATTGTATTCAACAACTAATTCTAATATGATGAAACAATATTATGAATTATTCATGGGAAGTAAATTATGCCCTACTTGTAAAGGCGCTAGATTAAATGATCAAGTTCTTGCTATTAAAGTTAATGGTTTAAACATTTATGAACTTTGTAAAATGCCATTAATTGATTTATTAAATTGGTTTAAAAATATTAGTTTAACTCCTACACAAGCTAAAATAGGTGAGTTAGTAATTCAAGAAATAATTAATAGATTATCTTTCTTATGTGATGTAGGATTAGATTATTTAACTTTATCTAGAGAAGCTATGACTTTATCTGGGGGTGAATCTCAACGTATTAGATTAGCTACTCAAATCGGTTCTAAATTATCAGGAATTACATATGTTTTAGATGAACCTAGTATTGGTTTACATCAACGTGATAATGATAAATTAATTAAAACTATGCAAGAAATGCGCGATTTAGAAAACACAATGATAGTAGTTGAACACGATGAAGATACTATGCTTAGTGCAGATTGGATTGTTGATGTAGGTAAAGGTGCAGGTGAACATGGTGGAAATATAATATTTAGTGGAAAACCTAGTGATTTTTTAAATTGTGAAGAATCAATTACTGCTTCTTATCTATCTAAAAGAAATAAAATTGAAGTTCCTTCTATTAGAAGAGAAGGTTATAAAAAATTAAGTATAAAAGGTGCAAGATGCCACAATTTAAAAAATATTGATGTAGATTTTAAAATAGGTACATTAAATTTAGTAACAGGTGTATCAGGATCAGGTAAATCTAGCTTAGTTACTGAAATATTATATAAAGCCGCTAATAAGATGCTTGGAATTGGTAAAGAAATTCCAGGTGAACATGATAAAATTATTAACTTAGATCACTTTGATAAAGTTATTAATGTTTCTCAAGATCCTATAGGTAAAACACCTAGATCTAATCCTGCTACATATATTAAAGTGTTTGATGATATTAGAGATTTATTTGGTCAAACAAAACAAGCTAGAATTAAAGGCTTTGATAAGTCATCATTTTCATTTAATGTAAAAGGTGGACGATGTGAAAACTGCCAAGGAGATGGTGTTACTAGAATTAGTATGAACTTTTTACCTGATGTTTTTGTTACTTGCCCTATATGTCATGGTAAAAGATATACTGAAGAAATTCTAGAAGTTACTTATAAAGATAAAAATATTTATGATGTATTAAATATGAGAGCAGAAGATGCTTATGAATTTTTCAAAAACATTCCTAATATTGCTAGAAAATTAAAAACATTAGTTGATGTTGGTTTAGGTTATATTAAACTAGGTCAAGCTAGTAATACTTTATCTGGAGGTGAAGCTCAAAGAGTTAAATTAGCATATGAACTTGAAAAAGTTGCTACAGGGAATACATTATATATTTTAGATGAACCTACAACAGGGTTATCAACTTATGATATTTCTAAGCTATTAAATGTATTAAATGAATTTGTAAATAATGGAAATACAGTTGTAGTTATTGAACATAACTTAGATTTTATTAAGTGTGCTGACTGGATTGTTGATTTAGGACCTGAAGGTGGTCAAAAAGGTGGATCACTTGTATGTGAGGGAACTCCTGAACAAGTTAGTGAATGTAATAAATCTTATACAGGACAATATTTAAAAAAGTATCTTAATTAAGAATAGACTGTTAGAAAACCTAGATATTAAATAGGTTAGATAACAGTCTTTTTATATAGGTAAAAATTTGGAAAATCAACAAGCGTAGCTTGTTGAAAAACCTAATATTTGTTGTAATTGATAAAGCTAAGTTTTTATTAACCCATAATAATATCCTCCATGATTATGGTTATACCATCAACTGGTATAAAATTTCTTGACCAAATTGGTACAAAAATACTTGACTGTATCAATGCTTAATTATTTCAAATACTATTTCACCTCTATGTGAATGTAGTTACTAAATATCTCCTGAACAAAGATTTTTTATTAAATAGAGGAAGTTCTTATGAATTTTCTCTTTTTACATGAAAAAGAATGATTGTCTAATATATTTATCATCAAGGTTTTATGTAGTGTCCTTTTATTGTTAAATTATATATTTTAATAAAATATATATTTCGTGTATAATTAAAAATGGAGATTATTATGCCTAATACATTTTGTTCGATTACTGAATTTGCAAATCATTTTGATTTAAAGCCTATATTTGCTTCTGCACATTCTTTATCAAAAAAAATTCAAGCAATAGAAGTTGATAGACCTGGATTAGAAATGACAGGGTTTTTTGATTATCATCAAAAGAAAAGATTAATTTTACTTGGAAGAAAAGAAATAGCTTATTTACATACAATGACATATGAAAAAGCATATGATATTTTCTTACAGATCTTTGATGAAGAAACTCCTGGTTTAGTTGTATGCCATGGTATTGAATGTCCTGGAGTTATTATTCAAGCTGCTAAACAAAAAGATTGTGCTGTATTTCAAACTAATATTGAGACTAGTACTTTTGAAGCTGATGCTTTAAATTACCTTTCTGAAAAATTAGCTCCTTGTGTTTCTGTTCATGCTAATTTACTTGAAATATTTTCTGAAGGCGTTCTTATTAGAGGTGAATCTGGTATTGGTAAATCTGAAGTTGCTTTAGATCTTATTAAAAGAGGCCATTGTTTAGTTGCTGATGATAAAGTTGAAATAAGAAGAATTAGAGATGGCTTAGAAGGAATCGCTCCAGAAATTATATATGGAGTTATGGAATGTAGAGGTGTTGGTATTATCGATGTTGCTAGAATGTTTGGTATCAACGCTTTAAAAAGGAAAAAGAGAATTAAATATTGTCTTGAACTTGTTAAATTTGACAATAATACTAACTTTGATAGATTAGGTAATGCAGAAACTTATGTTGAATATTTAGGAGTTAAAATACCTTTAGTTAAATTACCTGTTTCTCCAGGTAGATCTGTAGCAGAAGTTATTGAAGTAGCTATTACAAATTTAAAATTGAAAGAATCAGGATATGATACTTCTAAAGAGTTTGAAAAAAGATTATTAAATTTTCAAACTAGGGGATTTAAAAAATAAGGGGATAAATAATGGATAATATACTTGCTTATATCAATAAAATTAATATATTTGGTGTAGATATTTATTTTTACGCTTTCTTTATTTTAGGTGGTGCTCTTGTCGCTTTATTTTTAGCTAGTTTTAGAGCTCATGAAAAAGGATATCCATGGTCTTTATTTGATACTGTTTTTATTGTAGCCTTACCACTTGGTATTATTGGTGCAAGAATTTGGTATGTTATTGCTGAATGGGAACAATTTGCATCTAATCCAATGGAAATGTTTGCGTTTAGAGATGGTGGATTAGCTATTCAAGGTGGTGCTTTACTTGGTGCTGCTAGTGGTATTATTTTCTGCCTTATTAGAAGAAAAGGCATGGATGTTTTAGAAATTGCTGATTTTGCTGTACCTACAATATTAGTAGCTCAAGCTATTGGTAGATGGGGTAATTTCTTTAACCAAGAAGTTTATGGTCAAACAGTTAGTAGTTCCTCATGGTGGTTACCTTCATTTATTCAAAATCAAATGGTAATTGGTGGTTCTTATAAAGCCCCTTTATATTTTTTAGAAGGTGTTATTAATTTAGGCGGTTATGTTCTTTTAGCAAGAGTAATTCCTACATTAATGGGTAAACATTACCAACATGGTGATGTTACATTCGCCTATTTTGTTTTCTATGGAATTGTTAGAGTAATTTTAGAGCCTGTAAGAGATGGTCAATTTAATATGGGTGGTGAAGATAATATGCGTGCAGTTTATATGGCTATAGCTTATGTAGGTGGCGGTTTATTATTAATTTTAATCAATCATTTAATTAGATTTAAATTATCAAAAGATCCTGATTTTTTCAAAAGGATGATTAAAAGTAAAAAGTAATATGAAATATAAAGCAGTATTATTTGATTTAGATGGAACATTAATTAATACAGATTTATATGTAGTATGTAATTATGTTCATATATTTGAAAAACACAATGTAAGTTTACCTACTTTAAAAGAGATGGTTTATTTTAGTGGACCTCCTTTAGTAGAAGTCTTTAGTAAATATTTACCTAATTTAGATGTAAATATGTTAAAAAAAGAATTTTCAGACTACGCTTTAGAAAATCTTAATAGAATGTCTAAAGTCTATGATTATGAAATAGAAATGTTAACATCATTAAAAAATAACGGTGTTAAATTAGGTTTAGTTACTAATAAAGCAAAAGATTCTACTTTTGATTGTTTAAAATATTTTGGATTAGATAAATTCTTTGATTCTATTTATTATTTAGAAAAATGTGAAAAGTGTAAACCAGATCCATGGCCTTTATTAAATTGTTGTAAAGACTTAGATGTTGATATAAATCAATGTTTATATGTAGGTGATGATAAATACGATCTTATCGCTAGTAAGAATGCAAATATTGATTCAGTATTAGTGAAGTTTGGTTTAAAAGAAGGATTAGAAGAATATAATCCTACTTATACTATTAAATCTTATAAAGATTTAGAAAGGATAGTTTATGGAAGAAAATAAAGTATATGATGCTGCAATTATAGGAATGGGTCCTGCAGGCATTTCAGCTAGTATTTATTTAAAAAGAGGTGGAATTGATCCACTTTGTTTTGAAATGGGTGAAGTCGGTGGTACTTTAAATAAATTAGAAGAAATAGAAAACTATCCTTCTTTTATTGGTAGTGGAAAAGAACTTGCTTCTTTAATGAAAAAGCAATTAGAACATTTTGATATTAATGTTATTAAACAACAAGTAGTAAGTATTAATGATAATTTTGATGGTACATACTTAATTAGAACAGTAGGTTCAACATATTTAGTAAAAGGGGTAATTGTCGCTAGTGGTATTAAGCAAAACCCAATTACAATTCCAGGTGCAAATAAATATAATCAATCTGGTATTTCTAGATGTGCTGAATGTGATGGTCCTTTTTCTAAAAATAAACCAGTAGCTGTATTTTCATCTAATTCAAACGGTGCAAAAGAAGCTATGTATTTAGCAACTATTTGTTCTGATGTTTATTTTATTAATCCTGAACAAGATATAACTGGTGATCAAGATATAGTAAATAAATTAAAGCAATTACCTAATGTAAAAATATTTAATAACACAAAAATTAACAATACTAATGGTACAAGAAAAATAGAAAAAGTTATTTTATCTAGTGGCGAAGAATTAGATATTAACGCATTATTTATATTTATAGGAGCTACTCCAATTACTGAATTTTTAGGTTATATGGATATTACTGATAAATTTGGTCAAATTAAAACTGATGAAAAAATGCAAACATCTCAAAAAGGAATATTTGCATGTGGAGATGATAGACTTACTCCTTTAAGACAAGTTATTTCTGCTGTTAGTGATGGTGGTATTGCAGCAGTTAGTTTAAGAAATTATTTAAGAAACAATGGCAAATAATCTACAAACATTTTCTAAAAGAATCAAAGATGAATTAGTCTTAAATGAATATACCTTAGAAGAAAAGCAAGGTATTCTTTCAGCTTTTATAAATAGTGTAGGTTCTATTTCTATTTTTCCAAAGTTTACTTTAAGAATTCAAACTAGCTCAGCTAAAACAACTAAGTTTATTTATTCATTATTAAAAGAATTATATGGAATAATTCCTAATTGTAATTACACTAAGCAATTAAGACTAGATAAAAATACTATTTATCATATAGAAGCAGATCAAAATATTCAATTTATTTTAAAAGAATTAGAAATTAGTGATGGATTAGAAAAACTATCACCTCAAGTAATGTTAGATGATTCTCATTTTAGAGGATATTGTATAGGGTTATTTTTAGCTAATGGGCAAGTATCTGATCCTAAAGGTAAGACATATTATTGTGAATTGTCTTTTCAAGATGAAAAACTTGCTAAATTAATATTAAAAAAGCTATCTCATTTTAAAGAAGTAGATACTATGGATTTTAAAATGATAAAAAGAAGAAACAGATATGTTCTTTATTTAAAAAAATCTGATCAAATTAGTGTGTTTTTATCTTTTATAGGCGCTATAGAATTAATGTTTGAATTTGAAAACGCTAGAATAGATAAAGATACTATGAATGTTGATAATAGATTAAATAATTGTACTCAAGCAAATTATTTTAGATCTTTAAAAACCGGTGAAGCTAATTTAGAAGATATTAAAACAGTAGAAGAGTTTTATGGTGAATCTCATTTTAGTGATAAAGTAAAAGTAATTGTAGATTTAAGAAAAGAAAAAAAGGATATTTCATATAAAGAAATCGCTGATAAATTATGTGAAAATGGTAATTATATTTCTAAATCTGGTGTTGCTCATGTTTTTAAAAAGATCAATCTTGAAGCTGAAAAAATAAGACAAAAAGAGAAAGAACTTAAAAATAATTAAGATTATGCGTGTAGCAT
>CAVFIT010000036.1:8464-12423 GCA_963622735.1 Phocaeicola dorei
CTTTTAAACTTTATTAGTAATAAAATATTTATTGTTAGGATTAAAAAGGAGATTTTCATGAAGAAAACATCTTTTGTATTAGCATTTATTTCATTATTACTTTTATCTAGTTGTTCTACAAATTCAAATGGAAATTCGTCAAGCGACAATACTATTTCTAATCAATCAATAAATACACAAACATCTTCTAATATTAGCTCATCTATATCTGAAGAAGTGGATAATGAAAATATAACTGTACTAGATAATTCATCTAATAGATTAGTGTTAAATGTTGATACTCCATTAACATATTCAGTTAAATATAAATTAAGTTCATCTTCTAGTTATATTAATTTAGATAATGAATGTATTAATGATAAACAAGTAATTATATTAGGCTTACTAGCAGGTAAATATGATGTTCAAGTTACTACTAGTGATAACAAAATATCCTATTTAAAAAATATACAAGTAGAAAAACAAGATGCATCAGGATATGCTACATTTAATAAAACAAGTATAGGGGCATATAATATTGATGGTAGTTTATTATCTAATTCTAAAGTCATATATGTAAATGATACAAATAAAAATACAGTTAATTTAACTGTTGGTAGTAAAACATATACTGGATTAGGAAATATTATAGCTAATATTAATAAAATAGATGTTCCTTTAGATATTAGAATAATAGGTTCAATTAATACAAATCAATTTAAAATAAAGACATTTATTCCTTTTGAAAAAGGAGAAGATCCTTCTACTAGTTATCCAGAAAGATTTCAAAATGAATTAGAAACTACATATACAAACTTAGATGGTCTTACTAATAAAATCTTTGGACCATCATCAAGTAGTTATGATTATAAAACTCCAATTACATTTTCTAAAAAGACAAGCTATAAAGATACTGATTCAGCTTTTAATATGATGATGGTAAGATATGCTTCTAACTTAACTATTGAAGGTTTATTTAATGGAACTATTAATCAATGGGGATTTAATTTTTATGGATGTAATTCTATTGAAGTTAGAAACTTAACATTTAAAGATTATCCTGAAGATGCATGTTCATTTGAAGGTGCTTCTGATAGTGCTAGTACTACTTCATCATTAAAAGATATTACAAAATATTCAAATTTCTTTTTACATAATAACACTTTCTTAGTTGGTAAAAATAACTGGGATTTAACTCAAGAACAAGATAAAAAAGAAGGCGATGGATCTTCTGATATTAAATATCTATCTAATTACACTTCATCTTATAACCATTTTGTAAAATGTCATAAAACTGGTTTAGTAGGTGGAGGAGATACTCAAATGACTCAAAACGTGACATTCCATCATAATTATTATGAGGAAGTATCTAGTAGACTTCCTTTAGGAAGACAAGCTAATATGCATATTTATAATTGTTATTATAAAGGATGTGGGACAGGTCAAGATATACGTGCTAATGGGTTTGTATTATCTGAAGCTAACTATTTTGAAAACACTAACTATCCTCAAAAAGTGACTATAAACGCTAGTAAAAGTTATTATCCTGCTATTAAATCTTATAATGATAAGTATGTAAGTTGTAAAAGTTCTTCTCAAGCTACAAAAGTAACAAATAGAACAGATAAAGTTTCAAATGGGTGTAAACCTAATGGAATAGACTTATCTAATTTTGATACTGATTCAACTTTGTTTTATTATGATTCTATAAATAATGTATCTAAAGTAGAATTATTACATAGTGTAGATGATGTCCCTTCATTTGTAAAAGCACATAGTGGTAATTTATATTAATATATAACTAAAAAAAGGCTCCTTAATTGGAGTCTTTTTTAAAGGGTATTTGTAATTCTAACGCAATTATTAGAATTACTATTTAATGAAAACACCTATTAGTATAGGTGTCTAGGGGATTATTAATTTAACATAATATTTTTATTATGTCAATAAAAAAATTGAAATTTTCTAGTTATTGAAAAATTAACTATACATGCTTAACTAAAACTTAATTAATTATTATAAGAAAGAGACAATAAATTGTGTCTTGATATAAATAGTAATGAATATAAAAAAGGATAAGAATAATTATATTCTCACTTTATAAAAATGCATATAGCTGCAAAATTTGAAAGTGAGGTTGATCTTGTCTGTAATAAAGCAGATGAAAGATATTATATTCAATTTGCTTATAATATAGCCTATAAGATTGATACAATTTGACATTTATACATATAAAATAAATAATCTAAATTGAAGTGATTGGAAGTACATATGTCTTATCATCTATCTTATATATTGTTGATGTATTACAGATGATACAGCTATCTCCGATTTCATAATTTGTTTTAGACAACTGCTTAAAAGCTTTCACATCGTTCTTTGAGAATTCCACCCCTGATTTACATTCAACAAAGTGCAACACTCCACCTTTGAGAATGACTAAATCAATCTCATTTTGATTTGTATCGCGATAATAGTAGAAAGTATCTTTAAGTCCATTGTTTCGATATGACTTTCTGATTTCATTTATGATGTAGGTCTCAACAAATCTTCCTTTAAATAACGATCGTTGTAAAACTTCTGGATTGTTCAATCTTGATAGATAAGCAGCTAAGCCTGTGTCAGAGAAATAGATTTTCGGTCTTTTGACAATTCTCTTCATGATTGATAATTCATTGTATGGCTGAAGCAAATAAATGATATCACCAGCCATTAAAACACTTATCCATGACTTTATTGTATCAACTTTAACACCTACTGCTTTAGCAATTGTATCATATACTAATTCCTCGCCTGTCTGTGAAGCTAGAATCTCCATAAAATTTTGAAACTTCAATTTATCCTTTAAATTTATTAACTGTGATACATCTCTTTCAAGGTAGGTAGAGACATAATCAGAGTAATAGGAATCAGAATTAAGATTTCTATTAGAATGCAATTCAGGATACATTCCTCTGACAATCAATGAGAACAGATCATGAACATTCAATTTAAAATCATTTGCTCTTTTCATGGATTCAATAGGGTCTATATTAAAAGTACGTTCTTCACATCCGAATATTTCTCTTGTGCTTAATGGAGACATTCTAACAATAGAAACTCTTCCAGCTAGAGATTCACTTACGCCTTTTGTCAGTTCATATGTACTTGAACCTGTGATGATATACATTCCATAGTTTGAACCTTTTTCAAGTTTTTCCTTATTTACAATCGATTCTAATACATCAAAAAGCTTCGGTGCATATTGTATTTCATCGATGATAAGTGGCCATTTATGAACCTGAAGAAATGATTCTGGATCAGAAATAGCTAATTCTCTTTCTCTTAAATCATCCAAGGAAACATAGTCGTAGTTATATTCTTTTTTGATTTCATAGCAAAGAGTAGACTTACCTACCTGTCTTGCACCAGTCACTAAAGTGATAGGTTTACTTTTAATACTAAGAATAATTTGTCTTTTAATTGTTCTCTCAATCATAATGTCCTAACTCCTGTATACATACATTATATTTTAGTATTTTTTCTAGTTCAACTGGAAATTATACTAAAAATAAGTTTATACCTGTTCATCTCTACATTTGGATGTTTCATAATAAAACGTTACCTTGTGTCTAACTGAATAGAAAATAGTAAAAAACTATTATATTCCCACTTTATAAAAGTGCATATATATGCAAAATTTGAAAGTGGCGATTAAAATATGGAAATAAAAAGAGATGTATATATTGAACAATTAATTGAAAGAAAACACAATAATATGATTAAGGTCTTAACAGGAATTAGAAGATGTGGTAAATCATATTCAAAAACAGTCGTATTTAAGTAATTTGCTACTAGAAACATATATTAGTGATATTTTAAATAGAAATAATTTAAAAAATGAAGCAGAACTAAGTGAATTATTAGATATATTAGCTTCTTATATAGGATCTTTAACAAGCACTAAAAAATTAGTTGATACATTTAAAAGTGTAAGAAAT
>CAVFIT010000037.1:0-8755 GCA_963622735.1 Phocaeicola dorei
ATATAAATCTAAATTAGTTGATTCAAAAGATGAATAATTAATTATGGATTTAATTAATTGTGATAATTTATCAGCTTCTGAAATAATTACTTTTGTAGCATGTTCTATTTTAGAAGGAGGTAACATCTTATTTTCAATTAATTCAGCATAACCTTTAATAGAAGTTAGTGGTGTATTCATTTCATGAGTTACATTATTAATAAAATCATTTTTAGATTGTCTACTAGCTTCTGTAGAAGTAATATCTGATAATAATATAACTATAGCTTGTTCTAAAAATGAGAAGCGTATTTCATATATCAAATCACCAAAATGTTTATTAATTATATCATTTTCCTTATTTTTTAATATTTTATTACATTCTTTGTCATTATCTAAATAATATATTTTATTCGTATTAGGATAGACATTAAATAAATCTTTAGCTTTATTATTAATTAAGACAATATTGTAATTATAATCTAGAATTGCTATACCATGTTCCATATTATTTAAAACAATGTCTGAAAGTTCTTTATTCTTTTTAATTTGCTCTATTTTTTTATTATTTTCTATTGTTTTATTATTTAGTGATTCTACTATTGGTTCTAGTTCAGGATAATTAGTTTTGACTATTCCATTATTAGAATTATCGGCTAATACCTTAATAGGTGAGATAATTCTCTTAAAAAAATAATTAGATAAAAACACTGATATTACTAAATCAAATATTAAAAATATCACAATACCAGGAATTGCTTTATTAAATGTAGAAATGTAAGAAGAAGTAGGTTGAGCTAATCTAATATATCCTATTTCTTGTTTATACATACAATAATAAACTAGTACATTTCCTATAGTATCACTATTTCTAATACTATATGCATATCCATTTGTTTTAGAATTTTTTACTTCTTCTCTATCAAGGTGGTTTTGACTACTTTTTTCACTAGAATCACCTACTACTATTCCATCTAAGTTAATAAATGTTACTCTAGTATTTAAATTATTACTAGATAACTTTTTAGATAAATTAGAAGCTCCATTATCATCAAAAGTATAGATATTTTGATCATATTGATTCATATAAATAGCTAAGTTAGTTTTAGCGTTATCTAATGTGTTTTGATAATAAATTGTTGTTGTAATAACACTTATTAATAAAAAACCTATAAATGTTATTAATAAATTAATTATAAAAAATCTTTTTTTCATATTTATTTATTAGTATTAAATTTATAACCTATACCAAAAATGGTTTCAATATTATCTATACCTAGTTTTCTTAAACGCAAAATATGATTATCTATAGTTCTAGTTTCACCTACATCATATCCCCAAACCTCTTCAAATAAAGTGTCTCTATTTATAACTACATTTGGATGTTCCATTAAATAAACTAATAATTCAAATTCTTTTTTATTTAATTGTGTTAATTGATTTTTAATATATACATTATGAGTATCTAATTCTACTGTTAAGTTTTCAATTTGTAATATATCATCAGGTAAATTTCTTAAATGAGAATTTATTCTAGCGATTAATTCCATAGTTCCAAAAGGTTTACTAATATAATCATCTGCACCCATATTTAAGCCTTTAACTTTATCTATTTCACTTCCTAGAGCCGATAACATAATACAAACTATCTTGGATGAATGATGTTTAACATACTTTAAAACATCTAAGCCTGATCCATCAGGTAACATAATATCTAATAAACACAAAGCAGGTTTGTTCTTTTCAAATTCAGTTTTAAACAAGGAAATATTTGGAAATGATTTAACCTCAATATTTGATATAGATAATGCACATTCTACAACATCTGAAATAGCTTCATCATCTTCAAGCAGGTATACTATTTTTCTCATAATTTTCTTTTAATATCCTATTACATTTTTATTTTACTATATTAAATATAAATAATTTGTAAAAAAAATGTAAAAAAGATGGCATTACCCATCTTTTATAACTCATTTTTAGTTGTTCCTTTAATTATATAACATACCCATTCTGCTATATTTGTAGCGTGATCTGCTATTCTTTCAATATATTTAACTACTAAAGTTGTATATACAATAAAACATTCTGATTCTTGATTTTTTATATCATAATGAGTAAGATTTTCAATATTTTCTTCATACATTTTATCAATAATATCATCGTTTTTTACAACACTATGAGCTAAATCATAATCCATGTATACAAATGATTTAATCGAATTATCTACCATTTGTAATGTAGTATTTAACATTATATCAATAGCTTCACTTCTTTTATCTGGAATAGAAAACAATTTACTACCCCAAGTCTGTAAATCTATAGCATGATCTCCAATTCTTTCAAGATCTGATACTAATTTTAAAACTGCCGATAATTCACGTAAATCTTTTGCATATGGTCTTTCTCTTACTAAAGTATCAATACAAATTTCATTAATCATTGATTCATATTGATTCACTAAATCATCGTTAATATCTATCTTATCTACTCTTTTATAATATAAATCTACAGCTTGTTTAATATTATATTGGACTGCAGTAGACATTTTAATTATCATTTCATTTAAATAAGACATTTCTTTATCTAACATCATAAATTAACCAAACCTTCCTGTTATATAATCTTCTGTTTTCTTTTGCTTAGGTTCTTTAAATAACTTAATTGTATCGTTATATTCAATTAAATCACCTAACATAAAAAACGCTGTATAATCTGATACACGTGTAGCTTGTTGCATATTATGAGTAACAATTACTATGGTGTATTTTTCTTTTAATGACTGAATTAAATCTTCTATTTTTAATGTAGCAATCGGATCTAAAGCTGAAGTAGGTTCATCCATTAAAATAACATCTGGTTTCATTGCGATTGCTCTTGCGATACATAATCTTTGCTGTTGACCACCAGATAACCCTAATGCATTGTCTTTAAGTCTATCTTTTACTTCTTCATATAAACCTGCTTGAGTTAATGAATCTTTTACTATTTCATTTAAAATAGCTTTTTTCTTAATGCCTTGACATCTAGGACCATAGCATACATTATCATAAATTGACATTGGAAATGGATTTGGCTGTTGAAATACCATTCCTACATGTGTTCTTAATTCAATTGGATTTGTTTGAGAAATTTCTTTTCCTTGATATAAAATTGATCCTTCTATTTTACAATTAGAAATTAAATCATTCATCCTATTAAAACATCTAAGAAGAGTTGATTTACCACATCCTGATGGTCCAATAAATGCAGTGACTTTATTTTTTAATATATTTATATTTACATTATGAAGTACGTGTTTTTCACCATAAAATAGGTTTACATCTTTTACTTCAAATACTAATTTATCATTTTCTTCCATATTATTTTACCTCGAACTTATTGAGTTTTTTGCTTATTAGTTTTACTAAGATAGATAGTGCTAAAACTATTATTAAAATAATAATTGATATAGCACATGATACTTGATAATTTGGATTATCACCTTGCATTAATGACCAAATATGTACAGCTAATGTAGTCGATTTTTGATTTATTATTACACTATCAGAAATATAAGTACCAATAGCGTAAATTAATGCAGCTGATTCACCAATAATTCTACCTATACATAGTAATACTGCAGTTAATATTCCAGGAATTGCATTAGGAAGAATTACTTTTCTAATTGTTTGATTTTTACTAGCACCTAAAGCTAAACTTGATTCTCTAAAAGATTTTGGAATTGAACTAAAGGCATCTTCTGTATTTTTAATAATAGTAGGAAGTAAGATAATTGTCATTGTTAATGCCCCTGACATAATAGATCCACCTTGGCTTCCTATTAGATTATTTAATACTGGAATAAATACTAACGCTCCTACAAAGCCAAATATCAATGATGGTATACCACTAGTCATATCTATCATAATATGAATAATAGATTTAAATTTATTATCTGGTGCATATTCATGCAAATATATCGCTGCCATTATTCCTATTGGTAAGGCTATAACTAAAGTCAGCCCAATTAATGCAAGAGTAGTTAATAGTGATCCTCTTATACCTCCTCCTCCATTTTTAATAATTACATCAGATATATAATTAGCTTTATCCATTTTAGATACCATTTTTTCAGCACCATCTTTAGATAAAGAATATATATAAGAAGAGGATTCTCCTGACATTATAATTTTGTTGATATAATAGCCAGTTTTTATTTGCTTAGATGTTACTTGATCTGATTTTAAGACCAATTTATTAAATGGTGAAGAAGGGTGAATATAATAAATAACTACTACATCATTTCCTTCATTATCTTTACTATCTTTAAGCCCTACACCAAAACTAGTAGAATAATATCCTCCATTAATATCGATTTTTTCAAACTTTTCACTCACTACTTCTTTAGTGCATAAATTATACGTCTGTTCTTGATAATCTCCACTAATTAAAGAAGTAGTTAAACTAGATGCCCCATTAGAAACCACATAGTAAATAATTGAAAATAAAACTATGACACCTATACAAGAAAATATATAAGTTAACGTAGTTAATAATCCATCTTTGCATTTTCTTTTTGTACTATTTTTTATCATATGAAATTCTCTTCTTTACTATGTTTAAAGTAATATTAGTTACTAGTATTATTGCTATTAATACAATACCGACGCTAAATCTAATATCGTAATTAAGTCCTTCAGTTTCTGAAAGTGATTGCATCATAATAGTAGTAAGTGTACAAGTAGTATCAAATAATGAAAATGTAGGACCACTACCACTATTACCACATACCATTGAAATAGCAGTCGCTTCTCCAAGTGCTCTACCAATACCTAAAATAAGTCCAGAAAATATCTGCGGATTTGCAGCTTTTAATACTATTTTAAAATTTGTTTGAGTAATTGAAGCTCCTAAAGCTAGACTAGCTTCAGTATAAGTTTTATTAACAGCTTTAATAGCAGTAATAGAAACTAAAGTAACTGTAGGCATAATCATCATTGTTAAAACTAGTACAGTTGATAAAGTTCCAAGTCCACCAGCTGTTTGCATTCCAAATGCACTGGCTATATTTTTTACAATATTAGTGATAAATCCTTTACCAAAAACACCAAAAATAATAGAAGGAATAGAAGCTAATAATTCTGTTAAATATTCCAAGCCTTTTCCTAATATTTTAGGAGCGATTCTTGCTATAAATAAAGCGGTTAATATTGAAATAATCGCACTTAAAATTAAAGTAAGAATGACTATATAAATAGTATTTAAAATTGCATATCCTATACTATATAAATTAGGATATGTATACCATGTGTTTCCACCTATAAAAGTTAGAAAGTTTACAGAATAATTAACTCCATTTATTAAGTAACTATTTACAAATGGTTTAATACCTTTTACTAAAATAAAACCTACAATAATCAAAATTACACTAGCGCAAATGAGTGTTACAAATAATAACACCCATTTTGCTAAGCCATCTAAATAAGTTTTTTTCTTTATCTTATCTAATTTCATCTTATTTTATAATTTGACTCCAAGTTTTATATGTTCCATCAAAAATAGACTTTAAATCTGCACTAACTGTTGATGTATATGTGTTTTTAGAATTTACAACAGCAACAATAGCATCTGTACATATTTTACCTGTTGTTTCTTTTGGAGCATTTTCAGAAGATTTTAATTCCCTAGATAAAAACCCAATATCTAAATAATTTGAAGAATCTTTTTCACTACCTTGGGTTCTTTTAAATGCATCTCCACTTCCTGTATGATTGTGTTCTGGTTTAAAATTTCCACATTTTGTTGAAAATTCACTAGTTAATGCTTTAGCGATTTTTTCAACTGATGTTGATCCTCCAAATTTAATAGTAATAGCAGAATTATCTATTTTTGTAACTGCATAATTATCTTTAATTGAATCCCATGTTGGATCATCATCTTTAATCTCAACAATACCATCTTTATCTTGAATTGTTACTTTAGCATCTTTTGTTGTTAAAAATGCTAAGAATGCTTCAACAATATTTTTAACTGTATCAGAAGAATATGTACTTCTAGTAACATAGTTAAAATTACGTGTTAATTTATAAGATTCATTTAATACATTATCTTCACTTGGTTGTACACCTTCATAAGTTAACCCAGTTAATCCAGAAGATGATAATGTTGCTAAAGAAATATAACCAATTCCATATTCATCTTGTTTAATAGAAGTCATCATATCACCATTACTTGCAACTTCTACATAACCACTTGCTAATTTAGAATTATCACTAATTGCATCACTAAATCCAATTTTAGTAAAAAATCCATCACGTGTACCACTTGTTGTATCTCTTGTATATACTTGAATTTTCTTACTTAAATCAAAAGTTGACCCTGTTGATGAATTATTACTAGATGTGGTTTGATTACATGAAGTAAGTGAAACACCTAAGACTAATAAACTTGATAATGCTAATACTTTTTTAATACTTTTCATTTATTTTATTCCTTTTACTTTTTTAACAATTTCATTATATAAAGTAGAAGTTTTAAAATTATTTAAAAGAAATAAAAAAAATGTAAAATCTTTTCAATATTAACGTCAAAAAGATTTTACAAATTTTTTACATATATCATTTCTATTTGTATAATAACTATTTTTATAACAATAAACAAATATAAAAACCTTAACGCTAGCAAATCCATTATTATTTATATACTTAGTAATTACGCCTACAGATTCATCAGGTTAACCTGGTAAGAATGTGCAAGTCAAAAACATTTATAAATTATTAGATAATTTGAAGCAATAATTTACTAGTATTTATATCTTTTTAAATCATTCTATTGTTGGTGTTTGTTTGATTTATCTTAATACTTTCAGGATTTAATATTAATTTTCTTGTTTTAAATGATGATAATTATATTCATATTTTTCAAGATTATATTCATTAATGGTTTGATATTTTTTATTTCCATCTACTATTTTCTTTAAACTAGTAGCATCACTTAAAATCATTTCTAAATGCTCATACTCACTATATTCACCAATAGATGCTAAAACTAATGCATTTCTAAAGTATTTAGAATGTTCGCCTATAAAGTCTACATTTAATTTAAGATTATATTTTTTCATTAAGAAATATAAAAACAAACAAATTGTTCTTGTGTTTCCTTCTCTAAATGCATGAACTTTCCATATAGAAGAAATAATTATAGTTATCTTATGTATTAATTCTTTTTTAGAAAGTTCACTTAATTTATATGAATCAATTTCATATTGAATCTTATTTAAATCTTTATTAATTGATTTATAATCGGAATATTCAACAGATAACCCTGTTAATACTGGTTCTTCTTTATAAATATTAATTGTTCTTGATTTACCTGCCCAGCTATATACTTCTTTAAACAATTTCTCGTGAATTGTAAAAATGTCATTAACTGAAGAAAGATTAATTGGATGATTTAATATATCAACAATTGCAAGACTAGATAATGTAGTCTCAAAATTATCTAATTCTTTTTGATCTTTAATATTAGCTAAATTAATTAATACATTAGTATTGCCATAAACATATGGATCGTTCATTATTTAGAAAAACTCCTCTTTATAGCAAATACAGCAGTTTCATAGTCTATTTGTCCAGTAGCAAATAAATGGATGATTTTTTGATTATCGTTACTAATTTTGCCATTTCCACCTGTAGATTCAATAATTTTAGAAAGTTTTTCAACATCAGTTTGATTCACTTGAGGTAGTTCAACATTAAAAGGAAATCCATTTTTTAAAATAACCTGATTTAAAAATAAAGATATTGCATATGACATATTTATTCCCAGTTTTTTAAATATATCTTCTGATTTTTCTTTTGTTGTTGGTTCAATCCTAACATGAATTAATTCGTTTTTATTTTCTTTTTTCATATAATCATCTCCCATAATTATTGTATCACAATTGATACACATAATTAAGCTAATAAGATATATAACTTATATTTTTAATAAATAACATCTAAACTTGTATCATCTTATTATTTTTCATATTACATAGTACTAACGTTCACAAAAAACAGTTAAAAAATTTACTCACTTATTTTTATATAAATGTCACAAATCCATTATGTCATTTACAAATATTTAACCATTTAACTTCTATTACCATTAGGTTAACCTGATAAGAAAGTACAAAATAAACATTTTCTTAAAATAAGAGATAATTAAAGATTATTCTTCAATTAATTTTAATCATTAACCTTCCAGTAGCCACCTTTATCAGGTCCAATATGTTCTATTTTACCTTCTTCTTGAAGTTTATTTAAATGAT
Source organism: Phocaeicola dorei (assembly GCA_963622735.1). Taxonomy (GTDB): domain Bacteria; phylum Bacillota_I; class Bacilli_A; order RFN20; family CAG-288; genus Scatoplasma. The sequence continues at coordinate 8,273 of CAVFIT010000037.1, forward strand.
GCCTAATACTTCCTTCTGTTATATTTAATATAATAGTTAGATCTTTTCTAGAAATACGCCCATTATTTTTTAACAACTCTAATATCTCCTTCCTAATGTCATCTGGTTGTTTTTTTCCACCATTACTCTTTGTTTTGTTAAATCCATCTTTATTAAATGGAATAATTACATCAATAAAATATTCAGAAAAAACATATGCATCATCGCCATATACACTAACAACTGAAGGAACTCCATGACCACTTTCTTCAGCAAAATTACATGCTCTAAAAATATCAAATAGTTGTTTATTAACAGGTTCACTTTTTCCTTTTAAAAATTGCTCTTTTGTTAACACTTTGGGTATTCCACCAAAAGATTCAATCTCTATTCTATTATTATAAACGTAAATGCCAGGATGATTGCTTTCACTCCATTTATTATGAACACAAGCATTAATCCAAGCTTGTTCAAAAGCTTCTGTATCAAACATTTTAATTTCTT
>CAVFIT010000038.1:0-3750 GCA_963622735.1 Phocaeicola dorei
TTTCGAACACGATATGCCTATAGAATTGGTCAAAATCAAGCATTTTGATTAATTTTGCCCCGTTTTTCGTTGTAGCAACACAATAGTCTCCACATGTGAAGTATGAGGAAACATATCTACTGGTACAACTTTTATAACATTATAATCATTAAGTAAGAATTTTAAATCTCTAGCAAGAGTAACTGGATTACAAGATATATAAACTATCTTTCTTGGTTTTATATCAATTAAAGCATTTAAAAACTCTGGAGTAGATCCTTTTCTAGGAGGATCCATAAATACTACATCATATTTAACGTTATCTTTATTATTTACTAAATATGAGGTACAGTCTTCATTAATAAATTCAGCGTTATTAATATTATTAATTTCTTTATTTTTAAGACCATCAATATATGCGTCTTTTACTAATTCTACTAATGTAACACTATTAACATATTTACTAGCACATAATCCAATAGTGCCAGTACCTGAATATGCATCCAATATATTGTCTTCTTTTTTTAATGCTGCTAATTCTATAGCGGTTTTATATAACACTTCTAATTGAATAGGATTTGTTTGATAAAAAGACTTAGCAGATATTAAAAACTCTAGTCCAAAAATAGAATCTTTTATTTTACCTGGACCATATAACACTCTTTGCTTTTCACCTAATATTACATTAGTTTTTCTAGGATTAACATTTTGAACTACAGTAGTAATATTATTACATTTATCTACTAATTCTTTAGCGAGGTTCTTTCTTCCTTTAAATTCATCAATAGTAGTAACAATAACTACCATTACTTGATCAAAATGATAACTTGTTTTAATTATAATATGTCTAATTAAACCAGTTTGTCTATCTTCATCATATGGTTCAATATGATATTTTTTCATCAACGATTTAAAAGCCTCAATTATCTTTTCAGCTTGTTTATCTTCTACTAAACAATCTAAATGAGGGATGATTTGATGAGTATTTTCTGAATAAAATCCACTTACTATCTCACCTTTTTTATTTTTCCCTATAGGTACTTGTATCTTATTTCTATAATTATATGGTTTATCCATTCCTAAACAAGGAGATACTTCAAAATCAAGTGAAGCAAACTTATGAAGTAAATTTTTTACTTTTTCTTGTTTATATTCTAATTGCTTTTGATAATCTAAATGCATTAAATTACATCCACCACAAAGCTCATAATAAGCACATTTAGGCTTAACTCTATATTTAGATGTAGTTTCTCTTTTTATTAATTTAGCTTCTTTAAGTTTATCATATGCATAAATTAATTTAACTTGACCTTCCTCATCTTTTAAAAGATTATCAACAAAAATGGTTTGATTATTATATCTAACAATACCTTTACCATTATCATCAATATTAAAGGCTTTTACTTTTACTATTTCACTTCTCATTGTTATTATCTTCTTCTACTTCATCAACTAAATAGTCTTTATATTTTGTATAAAAGGAATCATTTTCTTGCTTAGTTTGAGCTTCTAAGTTAGATAAAAGTATATTCTTTATTTCTTCATTTTCAATTTTAATTCCTGCTTGAACAATATAATCATTAAAATATTTAATACTTCTTAAAGTAATATCTGCTAGATTAACACTAGTTAAATCTGAAAAGAAATCGTTATTTGAATAGAAAAATATAGGAGAAGAATGTGCCATCTCTGAAGCCATTTCATACCAAGAATTATATTCTTGTAAACCGGCTGATAATTGTAAACCATTTCTAAAATTAAGTTTATAATTAACATCATCTTCATGATATGACTTACTTGCATATAACCAGCCATATTCAATATATTTTTTCATATCTTTAGATTTAAGATTATGTTTAGCCATATTTTCTTTAATCTCTACAAATATAATATCTGTTTCTTCTTTAGAAGGTATACCACCTCTAAATGCGTTATTATAAGTTAAATGTCTTAAATAAACTTGTTGAAGTTTGTTACCACCTTCTACAAGTAATTTAATAACACATTCAGCCTCATGTAAAGTTCTCCAAATAGAATAGGCTTCACTTGCTAAATCTAGATTTAACATTCTTAATAATCCTAATGCTTGATTAAAGAATTTTAAAAACATATCTGGCATTAAAGAAACACTAGGTTCTTTTTTAGAATATGGTAAAATACATTTTTTGTAATAATTTAAAGTCGCTTCAATAGTATAAGAAAGTTCACTAAAAACATCTAAGCCTGTTTTAATTAACTTATGTCTAGAATCAAGAGAAGAAATACACAAGTCTATTATCATCTTAGAACATTTTTTTAAATCTAAAGAATTAAACTTTTCTACCTTTTGATTGTCTTTTAAACAATCTTTCATATAATAGTAATAAAAAAGTCTACAACACATCGCTATATCAGTCTGTGCGTAAAAAGAAATATCGTTAACCTTAATTGAGTTTCTTAACGCATATTCCTCTTTTGATAATTGTATAAGCTGTTTAAGTTGATCAATATCAACTACACTAAATAAATCTCTATGAGTTAGCATACCCTCTTATTATAATCTATAAAACTTTTATTTAATAGATTTACTCGCTTTAAAACCGCTTAAAAAAGCCATTCCCATATTAAATCCCCCACAAATACCATGTAGATCTAATATTTCACCACCTAAATAAGTATCTTTATTACCTTTTAAAGAAAAAGATGAATCAAGAGAAGAAGTTAATATACCACCTAAAGATATTTGACTATCTTTTAAAGGATATTTATTAATAACATGAAAAGTTAATAAATCTAATATATCTTTACTTGTATATACATTCTTTTTTAATGAAGAAATATATTTAATTAAATTAGGATTAAATAAACCATATAAATCTTCTAATTTAACCTTGCAAGAAAAACTAACATCTACATTATCATGAATAAAAGGATTAAAGCTAATAAAATAAGAATCTTTAGAATTTAAATCAATAAATAAAGACGCATTAAATACACAAATACCTGATAAGCCGTCTTTTTTAAATAATATTTCACCTTCTTCTTGATAAATAGTAGATCTATTTCTTTTTAAAGTTAATTGACCTTTTAATCTAGTTCCAACTAAATAACTAGGAATATTTTTAGAAACAATAATAGGAGCAAGACCACTTGAATAATTAGAAGTAGGTAAATTTAAAGATGAAATAAATAAATCATAATCTTTTGAATCTCTATCATAGCTTTTACCACCTACACCTATAAACACTTTATCGTATTTATATTCACCATTATTAGAAATAATTTTCTTAGATACTAAATCAATTGATTTTACTTTAGTATTTAATTTAATTTTTACTTTCAAGCGATTTAAACCTTGTTCAATTACCTCTTTTAAACTAGAAGAAATATTTGAAAAAGGATACATTCTATTACAATCATCTTCATAATATTTAAAATTAAATTCACTTGATAAAAATTCTAAAAACTCACTAGCGAGGCTTTTATCAAAAAATCTATTAAATTCTTTATAATTTGAAACTTTATTAACTAATAATTCAGGTTTTAAAAATTCACTATTAAAAAAATTACACCTTCCATTACCACTTACTAATATTCTTTTTAATATCTTATCTGAAGCTTCTAATATAGTTATATTATAATCTGGATGATTCTTTTTTAAATTATAAGCGAATATACAACTAGATACTCCTCCACCTATACATACTACTTCCATATTAAAACCTTCTTTCTAATTAAATATAATTCTTATTTATTATAATAGTAAATTATTAAAAATATATAAAACAATTT
>CAVFIT010000039.1:0-1095 GCA_963622735.1 Phocaeicola dorei
ATTTTTATTTTCGCTGATCATTCTTACTTATTTAAATATAGTAGAGATTAAACTAGTTTTATTGTAAAATTAAATAGTTATTAGGTATTTAAAATGAAAGAATTTGAAATTGGTGGAATTAAAATAAAAAATCGTTATATTCAAGCCCCTATAGCAGGATATACTACATATGCTGCAAGAGAATTAGACTATAAATATGGATGTGGACTTGCATATTCAGAAATGATATCTGCTACTGCTATTTGTTATCAAAATCAAAAAACATTAGAAATGCTACCATTAAAAAAAGAAAATGGTTTATTAGCATTACAGCTTTTTGGTGGAGATATTGATCATGTATTAAAAGCTATTGAATATGTAGATAATCATTGTGAATATGATTTTTTAGATTTTAATTTTGGTTGTCCAGTACCTAAAGTAATTAAACAAAACGCTGGTTCTTCTTTTTTACTTAGAGAAGATGAAATGTATACTTTAGTTAGAGAAATGGTTAAAAAATGTTCTCATCCAGTTGTTTGTAAAATTAGACTAGGCTTTAAAGATTTTAATTATTTAACCACATCTAAATTAATACAAGATGCAGGGGCTAAAGCGATTGCAGTTCATGGTAGAACTCAAAAAGAAGGTTTTGTAGGGATAGTTCATTATGATATGATTGGTCAAATTAAAGATCAATTAAGTATACCTGTAATCGCTAATGGAAATATAGATTTATCAAATATAGATCAAGTTGAACAAATAACTCATGCCGATGCTTTTATGTTTGGTAGAGGGGCAATGGGATATCCTAAATTATTTGAAGATTTAATAAATCACGAGTTAAATCTTCCTATTAAAGAAAGAACAAAAAAAGAACAAGCAGAATGTATGTTAAATCATCTTCATTTATTAATAGAAGAAAAAGGTGAACATATGGCTTGTCAATTATTTAGAGGTATGGCTTGTTTTTACTTAAAAGGAATAGATTCAGCTAAGGAATTAAAAACAAAATTAATTAAATGTAATACACAAAAAGACTTTGATGATATTTTAATTCCTTTAACATTAGATTAATTATTTTTTAAAACATCTTCTATAAGTTGATCTATTTGATTT
>CAVFIT010000039.1:1105-7105 GCA_963622735.1 Phocaeicola dorei
TTAATTCTTTTAATTTTTTAGAAGTGATTCCTTCACCATTTTTTATTGTGCCATTAAAAGAACCATCATAAATTAAACTAGATCCACAAGAAGGGGATTTATCTTTTAATAATGCGTATTTAATATTGTATTTTATAGCTATATCATAGGCTATATTACTTCCTTTAATAAAATAAGAAGTAATATCTTCGTTATTTGAATTAATTACTTTATTATCTTTTATTTCACTAGGAAGTCTAGGAATAGATAAACCACTATCTACTTCAGGACAAATAGGAATTAAATTAAAATATGTAGATAATTTATCAATATCAGGTATATTTAATATCTTACCATCCCATCTAACTTTATTAGAAAGTAAACAAGAAGATATTAATAAATTAATTTTCTCCATTTAAATCATCCTTGTTATTTAATGTATTTGAGGATTGATCATTATTACTATTTTTAGATTTATTAAATTTGAATTTTTCTAAAGAGATAAAACGATGCTTAGAATCTTGTTTAATAAGATCAGTGATACTAACTTCTGTAGTATTATCTGATTCAGTCTTTTTAAGTGCAGATAATGCAAGTCTTTCTTTTTTAGATATCTTACAATAAATAAACGCAAAACATAATCCAAGTAAAGCAATAATAGGAATCATAACACCAAAGCAAATCTTAAATGTTAATGCTGGATTGTTTCCAGGATTATCACCACTTTCAAAACCAAATGCAGAAGCTAATATAGCAGTAATAATTGTAGTAAGAATAACTGAGATTCTACCAATTAAATTAGAAATAGAACCTAAAGCAGCTTCTCTAGAAACTCTATGTTTTAATTTATCAATATCTATTAATTCAGCAGCGATCATATCTGGACATATCATCAATCCACCAATAAAAGGACCAATAAAGAAACAACATATCATACCGCTAATAAAATCATTAGGGATTAAGAATAACAAAGTAGAAATAGGTAAACCAATAAAAGAAATTAACCAAGCTCTAGTATGACCTACTTTTCTAATAAGAACATACCATAAAGGCATAGAACATAATAAAGAAAGGAAGAACATACCTAGACATAAAGATTGTTGCCATCCACTAGCATTAATTACAAATTGACAATAGAAAGTATATAAAGAAACAATTATTGCTAATATAGCAGAATAGAATGATTGAGCTACATTAAATACAATAAATGAAGGTTCTTTTAATACATCTTTAAATGTTTTTATATAAGAGAACTTTTCAGTCTCAAGTTCAACAGCTTGAATATCATCATTAATATTAATTGATTTAAAGAAAATAAATAATGTAATTAAATAAACACCTGCATAGATAATACCAACTACATAATAAGGTAATTTACAATCTGAAACTAAAATAGGAGTTAATAAATAACATGCGATCATACCAATAACTTCAAAACCATGTTTATATGCAGCAACTTCACTTCTTTGTTTACCAGTAGTAAATAGTGTAGGGTATAAAGCGTTGTAGTTTGTATACATAATAGTAGAGACATTTTCTAATGATATTGAAATAATTAAGTACCATAATAAAAACCCTACTGCAGAGAAATTAGTGTCTTTACTAACTGCATAAGTTAATATTACAAAAATAGGTAAAAATAACGCCCCAGATAATAACCAAGGAACTCTTTTACCTAAATGTTTAGAATGAGTCTTTTCAGATAAGTATCCAAAAATAATATCGTTTAACCAGTCAACTACAACAAAAATGATTTTACACATTGAAGCGTATGTGATACTCATTATATTTGTCATGTAAACAGTAGAAAAACCGTGGTATAACTGTGTTAGAAAAGTTAAACCAAATAAAAACAAAGCAAATCCAAGTTTACTTGAAGGTTTATTACGATTAAATAAATATTTATTGAATAACATACACTAATATTATGAAACTATATTTTAAAAAATAAAAGATTTTTATTAAAAATATTATAATAAGTTAATAATACATAATTTATATTAAACAATGTATAATTATTTAGGATAGAAAGAAGATATAAATATGAAATTAGTTGTAGGCTTAGGAAATCCTGGTATTGAATATGAAAATACAAGACATAATATGGGATTTATAACTCTAGATAGATTAGCTCAAGATTTAGATAATCCTCCTTTTAAAAAAGGATTTAAAGGTGAATATGCTAAAACATCATTTGAAGGTGAACAAGTATATTTATTAAAACCTATGACATATATGAACTTATCAGGTGAATCAGTAAAAGAATTTGTTGACTATTTTCATATTAATATTGAAGATATTATTGTAATAATGGATGATTTAGCCTTACCTCCAGGAAGATTTCGTTTAAGAGCAAGTGGATCAAGTGGTGGTCAAAAAGGAATGCAAAACATCATAGATTTACTTCATACTCAAGAAATTAAAAGAATAAGAATAGGAGTAGGTGAACCAGAAAATAAAAATATAGTAGACTATGTTTTAGGAAAACCTTCTAAAGATGATTTTGCTAAAATCGATGATGCAATAGATGCTGCACTTCTTGGCTTAAAATATTTTATAGCTACATCAGATTTTTCTAAGGCAATGTCTAAATTTTGCTCAAATAAGATTTTATAATGGATAAACTAATACAAACTCTAAGTGAAACTGATCAAGTAAACAACATTTTAAATAATAAGTCTTTTAACGCTAATTCAATTGAATCAGTGGGTCTTTGTGTTGTCTCTGCTTTTTTAAAAGAAAACAAAAATATAGCTGTAGTAGTACCTAGTTTATATCAAGGACAAACTTTAATTGATTTTATATCTAATTTTATAGACCCTGATTTAATACTATATTATCCTCATGATGAAATATTAAGAATTGATACTTTATATTCTTCAAAAGAATTAGTAAAAGAAAGAATTCGTACTTTATATAATATTTGTGTTGATAAATCAAAACACATTGTAATAACTAATTCTATTGCTCAAATCTATCAAATATCATCTAAACAAAGATTTAAAGAAAATATATTACATATTAAAAGAGGAGATATAATCTCTCCTTCTAAACTAGTGAATTTTTTAATAAGTGTAGGTTATTCAAAAGTTAATAAAGTAGAAGAAGTTTTTGAATTTTCTTTAAGAGGGGAAATATTAGATATATTTACTCCATCTTCATCTAATCCTATTAGAATTGAATATTTTGATAATGAAATAGAAGATATAAGAGAATTCTCATCATCTTTAGAACTATCTTTTAAAACTTTAGATGAATTTGATATAGTCCCTGCTATAGAAAATATATTTACTATAGATGAATTAAATAAGGGAAAACAAAGGATATTAGAAGATTTAAATAAATTTCCTAAAAATGAAATTAATGAAGAAATATATAATAAAACTACATTATTTTTAGAAAGTTTAGATCAAGGTGGATTAAATGACACTAAAAGTAAATACTTACCTTATTTTGTAGATAAACCAATTTCATTTTTAAGTTATCTTGATAATTATTTAACTTATTTTTATCAAATGGATGATTTAATTGATACAGTTAATCATTATTATTTGGAAGCTATTACATATTTTAAAGAATTAAAAGCTACATCTTCTTGTTTACAATTAGAATCAAATTGTTTTAATTTTGAACAAGCTCTAACTCAAAAACTAGATTATAGAAAAATAATAGATGAAAGCTCTATAGTAGATGTTACATCTATTCCTTATCATTTTACTAATATTAACTTTGCGTGTAAGTTATTAGATACTTTAATAATGGATGGATATGACACTTATATCTATCTAAAAAAAGATCAGTATGATTCTTTTAAAAAAATCGCAGATGATAATAATAAAAGAATTGATTTAAGCTTAAATAATAACGGTTATCAAGTAGTCTTAGATAAAACTTTATCAAATGGTTTTTTACTTCCTAATTTAAAAATCGCTGTATGTTCTTCAAAAGAAATCTTTGGTAGTCAAGATTCTGCTTCTATTTTCTTAAAAAGATTTAAAGAAGCTAAATTAATAAATAAATATCAAGATTTACAAGAAGGTGATTATGTAGTCCATCAAGAACAAGGTATAGGAAGATATCTTGGAATTACTAAAATTGATGGGATGGAATATTTAACTATTGAATATGCTGGTAAAGGTCAAAAATTAAATGTCCCTTTAGCTAAATTTATGATGATTAGAAAATATTCATCTAAAGAAGGAAAAGTACCTCAATTAGATACTTTAGGGGGTGCTACATGGGCTAGAAGAAAAGCTAAAATTAGAGGAAGAATTTCTTATCTAGCTGATAAATTAATTGAAATAGCTGCTACAAGAAAATCCTTACCTGGTTTTTCTTTTCAAGGTGATAATGAATTAGAAGATAGATTTGAACAAGCTTTTGCATATAGATTAACTCCATCTCAACAAAAAGCTTGGGAAGATATTAAAAAGGATATGGAATCAGCTCATCCTATGGATAGATTATTAACTGGTGATGTTGGTTTTGGTAAAACTGAAGTTGCTTTTAAGGCTATATTTAAATGTGTATTAGCGTCTAAACAAGCCGCTTTACTTTGTCCTACAACAGTATTAAGCATGCAGCATTATCAAGTCGCTATTAAAAGATTTGAAGGCTTTAATGTTAAAATTGAACTATTAAATAGAAATGTTTCTATTAAAGAAAAAAATAGAATATTAAACGATTTACAACTAGGGAAAATCGATTTAATAATCGGCACACATAGAATTCTAGGAAATGATGTTAAATTTAAAGATCTAGGTTTATTAGTAGTAGATGAAGAACAGCGTTTTGGAGTTACTCATAAAGAAAAAATAAAATCAATTACAACTAATATAGATGTATTAACATTAACTGCTACTCCAATTCCTAGAACATTACAAATGTCTTTATTAAATGTTAGAGCTTTATCTTTACTAGATAATCCACCTAATAATAGAATGCCTATTAAAACATATGTAGTTAAATATGATACTAACTTAATAAAAGAAGTTATATCAAGAGAACTAGCAAGAAATGGTCAAGTTTATTATCTTCATAATAGAGTGGTAAGTATACCTGTAATTATTGAAAAACTACAAAAGATGTTTCCAAATAAAGTAGTAGGGGGAGTACATGGACAAGAAGATGGGGAAGATATATCAAAAACCATGGAAGATTTTTATAATCAAAAGATCGATATTTTAGTATGTACTTCTATTATTGAAACAGGCCTTGATGTACCAAACTGTAATACAATTATTGTAGAAAAAGCTGAAAATTTTGGTTTAGCTCAACTTTATCAAATAAAAGGAAGAGTAGGTAGATCTAATAAACTAGCCTATGCATATTTAACTTATCCTTCTAGTGATGTATTAAATGATGATTCTAGAAAAAGATTAAAAGCGTTAAAAGATTTTACTGAACTAGGAAGTGGTTATAAAATCGCTACAGAAGATTTAAATATTAGAGGCGCAGGTGATATTTTAGGTAAAGAACAAGCAGGATTTATCGATTCAATTGGCTATGATGCTTATTCACGTTTACTTGAAGATGTTATGAAAGAGAAAAAAGTATTACTTGAAGCTAAACCTACTATTAAGAAAAATAAATTTGAAATCTCTTTCTCTTTAGATGCATCAATTCCATCTAATTATGCATCCAAGCAAGATAGAATTAATATCTATAGAGAAATGTATGATATTGATAACTTAGATCAATTAAATATATATAAAGACAAAGTAAAAGATGTATATGGTAAATTACCTATTCAAGTAGAAAACTTCTTTTTAAAGAAAGAAACAGAAATATATCTTTCTAATTCTTTAATATTTGATACTTTTAATGAATATATAGATAGATTTGAAATTAAATTATCTAAACAATTTTCATGTAGACCTAAAATGGCTAATACTTTACAAGAAATATTTATTAAAATGGATGATAGAAATGTAATTATAAGATTTACTTCAAATTCATTTAGAGTTACTTTAGTAAAAGATAGTGAGTATTTATTAAAATTATATAATATAGTAACAACTC
>CAVFIT010000040.1:0-2694 GCA_963622735.1 Phocaeicola dorei
CCTTATAAGCTTACTAAAGATCAAATACATGCTATAAAGGAAATAGTATTAGATATGGATTCACCTACTATCATGAATAGATTATTAGAAGGGGATGTAGGAACAGGTAAAACAATAGTGTGTTTTATAAGTATGTACGCTAATTTTATACGTGGTGGACAATCTTGTTTATTAGCTCCTACAATGACATTAGCAAGTCAGCATTATGAAAATGCAATGCAAGTGTTTAAAAACTATGATATAAAAATATGTCTATTAGATGGCACTACATCTTCTAAAAAGACATTAGAAGATATAAAACAAGGTCGTTATGATATTGTAATAGGAACTCACGCTGTATTTTCTAAAAAAGTTGAATATAAAAATTTAACATTATGTGTAATTGATGAACAACATAAATTTGGAGTAAGTCAACGTGATCAAATAATTAAAAAAGGTGAACTTGTTGATACATTAATGATGTCTGCTACCCCTATTCCTCAAACACTTACTAAAATAATAGTCTCAGATTTAGATGTATCATGTTTAAAAGAATTTCCATTTAGTCAACGTCAAGTAGAAACAAAAGTGATTAATTCTAATTCACCTTTAATTGATAAAGCAATCACCCATGCTCTAAAAGCAAAAAAGCAAGTGTATGTAGTTGCTCCAAAAATTGAGCAAAGTGAACAGTCATCTAAGTTATCTACTAAATTTATATATGATGAACTAGTAAGTAAATATGGACAACAAAATGTTAGTTTACTAACTGGTAAAACTAAAAAAGAAGATCAAGATAAAATATATGATGAATTTAAGCAGGGAAAAAAACTAATATTAGTATCAACTTCTTTAATTGAAGTAGGTGTTGATGTAAAACAAGCCAGTTTATTAATTATATATGAGGCTAATTATTTTGGTTTAGCAAGTTTACATCAACTTAGGGGTAGAATAGGAAGAAATGGACAATTAGCTTTAGCTTTATTAATTTATGATAAAGAAGATCCTCTAGCTTTAGAAAAATTAAATTATTTAGCTAATAATAACGATGGTGAAAAAATAGCTGTATATGATTTAAAACATAGGGGTGGAGGAGATTTATTAAGTTATAGACAAACAGGAGCTAGTTTACTTCAAGTAGCTAACTTTGTAGATGATCAAAATATATTTATTTATGCTAAAAATGATGCTAAAGAAATATTAGATAATCTTGATATAAAAGAAAATTCATTGTTTTTACAAGATGTATTAAATCAAGTTGATAAAGAAAAGACAAATTAAGTGGATAAATAATTAGTTGATTTTTATTATCATTATGTAGTATTATATACAAGGTCTTTTATAGACCTTTGTTGTTCCGCTAGAGAAGTCACATCTATGAACACTAAGTAAAATAAGAAAAATAGGAGGACAAGTATGAATAAGAATTTAGTCAAAGAAATTGAAAAAACTCAAATTAGAAATGATCTTCCTGACTTTACAACTGGTGATACTTTAAAAGTTTCTGTGCGTATCATCGAAAACGGCAAGGAAAGAGCCCAAGTCTTTGAAGGCGTTTGTATCGCTATCAGAGGTTCTGGAGTTTCCAAAACTTTCACTGTTAGAAAAATGTCTGGTAGTGTCGGTGTTGAAAGAAATTTCCCAGTCAACTCACCTTTAATTGCTTCAATTAAGGTTGTTAGACATGGTAAAGTCAGAAGAAAGAAGATTTTCTTCCTTAGACAAAGATCTGGTAAATCAGCTCGTTTGGTTGAAAAACTCTAATTCTGTTAATCAGTTTTATAAAAGCCACATCAATGGATGTGGTTTTTTGATATAATAAAAACGTGAAAAATAATACAAAATATATATTAAGTATTATCTTATATGCTTCCTTGTTCTTAATTGTAGTAATAGGAGCTGCTTTTTTAATATATACATTAATTAATTTCAACTTATTTTTAAATATATTTATAGGTGTTATAGGTGTACTATTAGGTGGATATTGTTTTTTTTATATGTATAGAAATATTAATGAATTTAAAGAATATATAAAATTATTAAAAAGCATGAAAAAATCAATTATTAATATATCTAATAAAGATTTAGAATCTAAATTAATAGAGTTAAAGTATAAAGTACAAGAAGTTGAATTATTTGATCAAACTTGTATTTATTATTCTAAAGGTAATAAGAATATATTATATATAGATGGCTCTATTTGTCCTAAATATTTAAAATTAAGTAATTATGTTAATAAATTTGTATTATCTAAAAATTTAACTCATAAAGGATTAATAGTTATCGTATATGATAAAAAAATAAATTGTAAGCTAGAAGATATGTCTAGATTAAATGATTCTTATAATATGCTTGGAAATGTTATTTATTTAACATTAAGTGAAGATAAATTGTGTTTTAATTATGTAGATGATAATTGCACATATAAAATAATAGATATATATGATGAATTTAAAAAGAGTATAGGGAATTAATATGGCTAATCAAACAGAAAAGAATTTATCCTGGTTTCCAGGACATATGCAAAAAACTCTTAATCAAATAAAAGAAATTATTAATAATGTTGATATAGTTATTCAAATTGCAGATGCTAGAGCACCTATTTCATCTTTGAATAATAATTTAGAAAAAATAATAGATTCTAAATACAAGGTTTTATTGTTGTCTAAAAAAGATTTAGCGGATTTAAATAAATTAAATATATTTATTAAATAC
>CAVFIT010000040.1:2704-24119 GCA_963622735.1 Phocaeicola dorei
ATTAAATACTATGAGTCTAAAGGCTATAGATGTATTCCTATCGATTTAAAAAATAAAAAAGAAATATCTAATTTAGTTAAAATATTAGAAAATGTGGAAACTAATAAAAGCAAGAAATATAAAAAATTCAATTTAATTCCACCACCTTCACGTTGTTTAATTGTCGGTATTCCTAATGTTGGTAAATCTACTTTAATCAATTCTATTTCTAATAAAAATAGGGCAAGTGTTGCTAATAAACCTGGACATACAAAGTCTATGCAAGTTATTAAAGTATCAGATAAATTAGAACTTATTGATACTCCAGGTGTATTATCTCCAAATTATGAATCTAAAGATATTATTTACCATTTATCATGGATTGGTTCAGTTAAAGATGAAGCTATAAATATGGAAGAAATATATTCTTCTTTAGCTAGTTTTGTAATTTCTAATTATTTAGAATACATCTATTCTAGATATAATATTAGTAGAGATGTTAGTTTAGATGTTTCTAATTTTTATTTAGAAATCGCTAAAAGCAGAAATTTTTTATTAAAAAATGATGTTTATGATATATCTAGAGCTAAACTAACCTTTATTAATGAATTTAGAAATGGTATTGTTGGAAAGGTAGTTGTAGATGAGTGCGCATAAAGAATTTGATGATTTATATAGAATAAATAAAGATGATTTAATCGCTGGGTTTGATGAAGCAGGAAGAGGACCAATTTGTGGACCAGTAGTAGCAGCTGGAGTTATTTTAAGACCTGATTTTGATGCAGATATTATAAATGACTCTAAGAAGATGACTTCTAAACAAAGAGATTTAGCATATGAGTTAATAATTAAAGAAGCTTTGTTTTATCATATTTCTATTATTTCTAGTCAAACCATTGATAAAATTAATATCTTAGAAGCCAGTAGATTAGGCATGCAACAAGCTTTAGATGATATGATAGAACATAATATTAAACCTAATTATTTACTTACAGACTATATGAAATTAAATAATACCTATAATATTAAAATAGAACCTTTAAAAAAAGGAGATGCTAAATCATTAAATATTGGGGCTGCAAGTATTTTAGCTAAAGTTACTAGAGATAGAATAATGGATGAATTAGATAAAAAGTATCCTCAATACGAATTAAAAAAACACAAAGGCTATCCCACAAAAAGACATCTAGAATTAATTCAAGAATATGGAATTAAAGAAGATATATATCGCCTATCATATTCTCCAGTTAAGAAAATAATTGAAAAATAAAATTATAAAATTTAGATATAAACTCCCTACATATTAATAGAGGAGTTTTTATTATGGCAAAAAAATTAGAAGCTAGAGATGTCCTAATTTATATGGTATGTAAATATAATTCAGATTATAAACAAATTATTCAAGCTATTAAAGATAAAGAAAAAATGGACTTTGATTTATTAAATAAATATTTTTCTAATATTAAATCTAAAGTAGTAACAATAGTAGATAAAGACTATCCTAAATGTTTAAAAATAGTTAATAATCCACCTTTAGCCTTATTTTATTATGGAGACTTATCTATATTATCTAAATATAAAAAAGTAGGAATTGTTGGATCTAGAATTAATTCAAAATATGGAGAAATGACTACAAAGAGGATTGTTGATGCTTTAGCAAGTAAAAAAAGTGAAGTAGCTATAATTTCAGGTATGGCTAAAGGAATTGATTCTATAGCTCAAAATCAAGCGATTTTAAACAATATGAAAGTAGTATCTTTTTTAGGCTGTGGAATAGAGACTATCTATCCTAAATCTTCAAATAATATATATGAGTATTGTAAAACATCATCTGGACTAGTTTGCTCTGAATTTTGTATGGATATACCACCTTTAAGCGAAAACTTTCCTTTAAGAAATAGACTAATATCAGCAAGTTCAGATGTTTTATGTATTCCAGAAGGTAAAACAAAATCAGGAACAAGTATTACATCTAATTATGCTATTGAATATGGAAAATCTATTCTTTGTGTCCCTACAAATGTAGATAGTCAATATGATTTAAATAACAAATTAATACAAGAAGGGGCATATTCTTATTTATGTGAGGATGATTTATTTTATTTATTAGAAAGAGTAATAAAGGCATAAATAGGGGATATTTTTTATATTTTCATAAAAAACAATAAAAAAATTAAAAAAATACCTCTTGACAAATTTTTTCAAGATTTGCATAATCGGTAAGGACTTATTCAAAAAGGAAAAAAGATATACATGAAATTAGTAATAGTTGAATCACCTAATAAAACACATACAATATCTCAGTTTTTAGGTAATGATTATAAAGTAATGGCAAGTGTAGGCCATGTTAGAGATTTAACAACATCAGGAAAAAATGGTTATGGTGTCGATGTTAACAATGGATTTAAACCATCATATAAAATCATACCTGGAAAAGAAAAAGTAGTTAAATCATTAAAAGACGCTTGTAAAAAAGCTGATGAAGTATATTTAGCTACAGACCCTGATAGAGAAGGGGAAGCTATTGCATGGCATTTAGCTACAGTTTTAGATTTAGATATAAAAACAGTTAAACGTCTTACATTTAACGCTATTACTAAAAAAGAAGTCTTAAAAGCAATTGAAAATCCTGGTCATATTGATATGGATCTAGTAGCTAGTCAAGAAACAAGAAGAATATTAGATAGAATTATAGGTTTTGATTTATCAGATTTAATGAAAACTAAGATTAAGACTAAATCAGCTGGTAGAGTACAATCAGTTACTTTAAGAATGATAGTTGAACATCAAAAAGAAATCGATGCATTTATTAGTAAAGATTATTATGATGTTGATGGTTATTTTGGAACTTCAAGTTTAAAAGCAAGTCTATATTCAAAAGATAATGAAGTATATAAACCATATAGTATTGATTCAAAAGAAAAGATGGATCAAATTAAAAAGGAGTTAGGAAAAGAATTCAAAATAGAACCTATTACATATTCATCAAGAATTAGTCAACCTAAGCCACCTTTTACTACATCAAGTTTACAACAAGAAGCATATACTAGATTTGGATATGGTGTTAAACAAACTTCATCAATAGCTCAAAAACTATTCGAAGGTACTTTAATTAATGGTGAATTTAGGGCTTTAATTACTTATATTAGAACTGACTCTACTCGTCTTGCCTCTGATTTTGTTGAAACCGCAAATCAATATATTATTTCTAAATATGGTGTAAATAATTTATCTGGTAAAGTATCTACTAGTAAGAAAAAAGAAAATGAAATTATTCAAGATGGCCATGAAGCTATTAGACCTATTGATTTATCATTTACTCCTAGTATGGCTAAACAATATTTACCAACTAACATGTATAACATCTATAGATTAATATATGCTAGAACAGTAGCAAGTTTAATGAAGCCAAAAGAAGATGCTGTCACAACTATTAAATTAACATCTAATGGTTATACATTTAAAACTGAAGCAGTTACATGTAAATTTAAAGGATATGCTCAAGCCTTTGAAGATAATGGATTTAATCCAAGTAAATCAAGTATTAATGAATTACCAGAAGATATTTTGTTAGCAAGTCAAAAAGGCGATTGTATAAAATTAACTAAATTAGATTGTAAATTAAAACAAACTCAACCACCTAGTAAATATAATGATGGTAGTGTAGTTAAGTTAATGGAAGAAAAAGGCATAGGTAGACCATCTACTTATTCTTCTACTATTTCTACATTAGTTGATAGAGAATATGTTGAATCAGTTAAACACTCTTTAACTCCTACAGAATCAGGTAAATTAGTTGTAGAACAATTAGTAAAATATTTCCCACATTTGATGGATTATTCTTATACAAAAGAAATGGAAACTCAATTAGAAGAAATTAAAGAAGGTGGATCAAGTAAAGTAGATTTACTTTCTTCTTTCTATACTAGCTTTTGTAAAGAATTAGATTTTGCTAAATCTAATATGGAAAAAGTAAAAGATATTCCTACAGGTGAAAATTGTCCTATTTGTAATTCTCCACTAGTATTTAAAAAGAGTAAATATGGTCAGTTTGTAGCATGTAGTAATTATCCTACTTGCCGTTATATTAAAAAAGAAGAAAAAGTAGTTGAAGAAGTAGAAAATAAATTATGCCCAAATTGTGGTGGAAAATTAGTTTATAGAACATCTAGAAAAGGTGAACGTTTTATTGCATGTAGTAATTTCCCTAAATGTAAATACACAGAAAACATAAATGGTGAATCTACTTCTAGTAATGAAAATACAATTGATAAATACGATACATCAAGTGAAAATTGTGAATGTCCTAAATGTAAAAAAGGAACCTTAGTAGTTAAAAATTCTAAGTATGGTCCATTTTATGGATGTAGTAATTTCCCTAGATGTAGATATACTCAAAAATTAGAATTAAAAGATAGTAATAAAGAAAATGAATAATAAAGTAGTTAATGTTATTGGTGGTGGATTAGCTGGAACAAGTGCAGCATATTTTCTTGCTAATAAAGGAGTTAAAGTAAATCTTTATGATCAAAAGCCTAACTTAGTAGGTCCTTTTCACTCTGAAAAATTAGGTGAACTTGTATGTTCTAATTCTTTAAAAAGTGAGGCCAAAGATAACGCCTGTGGACTTTTAAAAGCTGAAATTGAAAAGATGGATAGTTTATTTATCCAAGCTAGTAAATATGCTAAAATTCCATCAGGAAGTGATTTAGCAGTAGATAGAGAACTATTTTCATCATTTATAGATGAAAAAATAAGAAATCATCCTAATATTAAAGTTATATCAGCTAAAGTAACTACATTTAATGAAGATGAAATTAATATTATTTGTACAGGTCCTTTATCTGATGAAGAATTTTTAAATTCATTTAAAAGTTTAACTGGATTAGACTGCTTTTCTTTTTTTGATGCAGCAGCACCTTTAGTTTATTTTGATAGTTTAGATACATCTAAAATGTATTATAAATCTAGATTTGATAAAGGAGAAGGTAAGTATTTAAATATTCCTTTAACTAAAGATGAATATTATCAGTTCAATGATTTATTAGTAAACGCTAAAAGAGTAGAATTACATGATTTTGATCATTTTGAAGGTTGTCTTCCTATTGAAGTAATGGCATCAAGAGGCCCTAACACACTTAGATGTGGTCCTTTACAACCTAAAGGTTTAAAAACAAAGAATATAGATCCATATGCAGTTATTCAACTTAGAAAAGATGATGTAGGTGGTCATTTATATGGAATGGTCGGATTTCAAACTAATCTAACATTTAAAGAACAAAAAAGAGTATTTTCTTCTATTAAAGGAATGGAAAATGTTAAGTTTGCTAGATTTGGTTTAATGCATAGAAATTCTTATTTAAACGCTCCTAAATGCTTAAATAGGGATCTTTCTATTAAAGGACATCCAAATATATTTATAGGTGGACAATTTTCAGGTGTAGAAGGATATGTAGAATCAGCTAGTACTGGTTTACTTGCTGCATATTATGCATACATGCGTTTAAATAATAAGCAAATAACATATTTACCACTTAATACAATGCTTGCAAGCTTAGTAAATTATTTAGTGATGACATCTAGTAAAAATTTTGCCCCTATTAATGCTTGTTATGGAATATTACAATCATATGATAAAAGACAAAAACTTGATATTTATGATAAATCTTTAGAAAGTATTTCTAATTGGTTAGATCAAATTAAGCTATAATATAGTTATGGCAAGACAAGAACAACCTAAAGTATATTCATCAGAACTAAAAGAGTTTATATCTTATTTAAAATTACAAAGAAACTTTTCTTCTTTGACATGTAAGTCATATTTAGAAGATGTTTCTTTTTTCTTGGGATTTATTAAAGTAAATGGAATTAGATATACTGAAGTTACACCTAATTTAATTAGAGGATATTTATTAGATTTATCAAACAGTGGACTTTCTAAAGCTACAATTAAGCAAAATCTTGCTTCTTTAAAACACTTTTATAAATTTTTATTCACTCAAGGTTATATTAAAACTGATCCATTTGAATTTGTGACTTCTCCAAAATTAGATGCAAGACTACCTGATTTTTTAAATGAAAATGAAATACAGCAACTATTTAAAGCTAATATGGAAAGAAGTGATAACTTAAAATATAGAGATCAAGCTATATTAGAATTATTATATGCTTCAGGATTAAGAGCAAGTGAATTAGTTAGTTTAACTTTTCAAAATATTGATATGAGAAATAGAGTAATTAGAGTGATTGGTAAAGGAAATAAACAAAGGATAGTTCCTTTTTCAAACTCTGCTAAAATAGCTTTACAAAACTATTTTGATATGTGTAGAAATAATCTAGTAAGTAAAGATAAATCTAATCAAATGAATACATATGTTTTTTTAAATAATAATGGAAAACAATTAACAAGTAGAGGCTTAGAATACATTTTAAAAGAAATAGAAAAGAAATCTAATTGTTATATGAAATTACACCCTCATAAACTTAGACATTCTTTTGCTACTACTATGTTATCAAATGGGGCTGATTTAAGAGTGATTCAAGAACTTATGGGACATGAATCTATTGGTACTACTCAAATATATACTCATGTTTCATATACTCAAATGAAGGAAGTTTATAATAATTGTTTCCCTAGAGCAAAAATTAACAAAAAAGATATACCAGATTAACACCAGTATATCTTTTATTTTTATTTACCAGAAATAGAAACTTTCTTAATTGCAATAGAAGGTGATTCAACTCCATAGAATGTAATTTTAGAATCTGAGCCGATATCACTAACTCTATTTAAGTCTTTTAATATATTACCACTAACTGTCATTAAAGGAATATATGCTCCTAGTTTACCATTTTCAATAATATAGCCAGCACCTTGTAAAGAATAATCACCAGATTGACTATTAATACCTGTACCAACACCTTCTAAGCTAGTTACATAGATACCATTATTTACTTTTTTACATAAATCTTCTAAAGATAATTTACCTTTTTTCAAACTTATTAAGAATGGAGAAGGAATATTTTTACCTCCAGATGCATGAGCATTACCTGTAGTAGTTGTATTAAATTCTTTAGCTGTTTGTAAATCATAAAGATAAGTCTGTAATACACCATTTTTGATAATGACTTTATTTGAAGTAGGGTAACAATCATCATCAAAAGAAACATCATATATTGTTTTAGCAAGAGGTTTATCTAAAACAGTTATTTTACTAGACATAACTTTTTGATTTAATTTACCTTCAAATAAGGAAAGATGATTTTTAACTTGGTAAGCAGAAGTTTGTTCCATGATAATTGAAAGTAAAATAGAGGAACATTCATTATTTAAAATAATATCGTATTTACCAGATTTTACTTCTATACCATTAAATTGAGAAATAACATCTTTTAATATTTTATTAACAAATTTATCAATATCAAATTTATCTAAAGAAGATAAAATTTCATAATTAAATCCAGATACGATTTCTTTATCTTGTTTAGCTTGAATAGAAGTGACTACTTGGAAAGAATTAGATTTAGATGATAATTTTAAATTGTTAGAATTTAATACTTTAACTTCGCCACTACTAACTTCAATAGAAGTTTGAACTACATCAATTCTACTATCTAATAAGTGTAATTTAGATGAAATTTGTTTACCTATATTTACAAATTGATCACTTGTGACAGATTCTAATGCAGAATTATATGTATGAACTTTTTTATATTTTAAACCAGGCTTTAAGAAAATATCATCACTAGCAGGGATACCATATTTAGAATTTTCTACTACTTGATTTAAAGCAAAATCAATAATTGAATTGTCGCTTCTATCACTAGAAAATACACCTAATTTACCATCTTTTAAGCCTCTAATAGATAATCCACCATCACTAGCAGATGTTAAATTTTCGATTTCTTCATTAAATAAAGAGATAGAGAGTTTATTAGATTTATGTGTTGAAACTTCAACACTAGTTAAACCTTTTTCTAAACCTTGTTCAATAATTTTCTTAGTATTCATTATTTGTTACCTCCTCTACCACCAACAGTGATATTTTGGACTCTTAAAGTAGGTTGACCTACATCTACAGGAATACTACCTGAGCTAGCACCACAATTACCTTGACCACGATCACAATCGTTAGCGACCATATCGATATTTTTTAATACTTCATAACCGTAGCCAACTAAAGAAGCATCTTTTACAAGATGATCGATTTTACCATCTTTAATAATATAAGCTTCACTAGCTGTGAAATTGAATTTATCAGTGGAAGGATCAACTGAACCACCATTAAATGAGACACAATATAAGCCGTCTTTTGTAGCTTTAATAATTTCTTCTACACTTGATTTACCATTAGCAATATATGTATTTGTCATTCTAGTAGTAGGTAAGTATTTATAAGATTGTCTTCTACATGCACCAGTAGTAGTTCCACCCATTCTTCTAGTTTCAAAATTATCCATCATGAAACCAACTAATTTACCATCTTTAATTAATACGTTTTTAGTTGTTTTTTCACCTTCGTCATCATAATTAGAAGAACCCCAACCATTTTCAATAGTACCATCGTCAATAGCAGAGACTACATCACTAGCAATTTGTTGACCAAGTTTATCAGCAAATACACTTGTTTTATGAGAAATAGCAACACCTTCAAGAGGGTGACCACAAGCTTCATGGAATAAAACACCACCAAACTTATTACCGATAATAACAGTCATTTTACCAGAAGGACATTCAGGAGCATCTAATAAATCAACTGCTGTTGTAGCGACTTTTTTAGCAATGCTAACTTGATCTAATTCATCTAATAATTCTAAGCCTTTTGATGCACCAGGACCTTCAAAAGCTGATTCAAAAGCGCCATTTTTACTAGCGACTGCAGATATTACTAATCTAGTTCTAACTCTTCTATCTTTAACGTGTTTGCCTTTTGAATTAAAGATTTCAACTTTTTCATCAGATTGAAGTAAACCACATGAGGCGTTAATAATTAAAGGAGAGTGATCATATATAGTTTTTTCAGCTTTCTTTAAATATTCAATTTTAGCTTCACTAGATAAAGAAGAGTGTTCTTTTTTAGGTTGGTGCTTTCTACCAGTTAAACAAGGTGAGAATTTATCTAATTTAATTTCTTGCTTGTTAGAAAAACTGCCTTTTAAAGAAGAGGCTAATTTTAATAAGCCGGATTTAGAAACATCTTGAGTATAACCAAATACACATTTAGTTCCTAACATAATTCTAATACTTGCTCCATATATTAAATTAGAAACAAAGTTATCAACTCTTTTATGGGAAAGTATAATAGATTGATTATACTTATCTTGGATATAGATTTCAGCAAAATCTGCACCAGTAGATAAGCATTCATTAATTACTTGTAATGCAATTGAATTTGATATCATTTTTAAATTCCTTTCAAATATTACATAAATTATACAACAAATAAATTGAAGTGGTTAAATAATTAACTAGTAAACTTGAAAAAGTGCAATTATTGTGATTAAATAATTTTATGGCCTATTGGAGAAGCGGCTTAACTCAGTACCCTCTCAAGGTACCATTCGCTGGTTCGAATCCAGTATAGGTCACCATTCATTTTGCTAAATTATGTTCGATACAAAAGTGTCGGGCTTTTTTATTTTATTAACACTTTTAAATTTAATTTTTACTATCTTTTTCTTGTAAAAATCTTTTTAATAAAAAGGTCAAAAAATAAGGAAAGGTGTAAAATTTACCATTAAAGTCAATATTTTTGTCACATAATTTTATTCCATATTTTATATCAGGATATTTATCTGAATTTATTAAATTGTTTAAAGAAATAGTTGCTCCATCTTTGACTTTCACCTCAACTGGTATTAATGAATTTATATCTCTAACAAAAAAATCCATTTCTAATGTTCCTTTTTCATTTTTATAAAAATATAAAGGATATCCTTGCTTAGAAAGCATATCTGCAACAATATTTTCAAAAATAGCTCCTTTATAAGTGTTAAAGTTTTTATTAAGTCTTAAATCATTTTGTGCTTCTTCATCAAGTGTAGCAATTAACAATCCTACATCTTTGAAATAAACTTTATAGTTATTAGGATTGTAATTTCCTTTTAATGGCAAACTAGGATCGCTTATGCAATAGCAAGTATTTATCATACCAGCATTTTCTAACCATTCTATAACTCCTATATAATCTCTAGATTTAGCACCAGTTTTTATTTTTGAAATCTGAAATTTTTTATTATCTTTTCCTAAAAATACTGGAATTTTTCTATAGGCGTTAAGTATCTTAATTTTTTTTAATCCCATGGCATATTTAGTTATATCTTCTTCATAATCATTAATTAATTGCTTTTGAAGAGTAAGTATTTCAGAAAAATTCTTATTTTCTATAAATGTAGCAACAATTTTTGGCATTCCTCCAATTACTAAATAATCTTTGAAATTTTCACTCATTACATTCATTAAAGTATTAGATAATGGTTTTACATCTTTCATATATGAATACATGTCTTCAATTTGATTTGCGTTATAACCCTTTGCCCAAAGAAATTCTTCAAAATCCATAGAAAACATCTCATAATCTTGTTTATAACCAACACTATTAGATTCGATTTCATTATAATTAATTCCCATCAATGAACCAGAACAAATTACATCAAATCTTCCATCTAATTTAAAAAATTTTAGTGAAGTAGCACAATTAATACAATCCTGTATTTCATCAAAAAAAATTAATGTTTTATAAGGAATAAATTTAAGCTTAGGATTTTTTAAAGAAATATTTTTTATAATTGTATCTGTTTCAACACCATCATCGAAAATATCTTTATATTCTTTATTTAAAACAAAGTTAATTTCAATAATATTTTCATAGTTATCATGAGCAAAATGCTATATTGATTCTGTTTTTCCTATTTGTCTAGCACCTTTAATAATTAATGGTAATCTATCTTGATTATTTTTCCAATTTTCAAGAAAAGTATTAATTTTTTCTTTTTAAAAAATATCTATCAATTCTCCTTACAATAGCAATTTACACCTTTTTCCAGTACTTGAAAGTTTTTGATGAGTTTTAAATGAAGTATCAAAAGTTGCAAAAATTGTGCTTTTGCACACTTACTGTAACAATAAATGTTACAAAGTCGTGTATTTAAACACTATATGTTACAATTTATGCACATAACTGAGACTATAATATTGATATTTATATATAATTTAGACAGTAAAAAAGGTGATTTAACTCACCTTTTTATTATCTTCTAGATTTATCGTAAGGGATACCTTCTGCTTTAGGAGCACGTGAATTTTTAGAAGTAAATGCTAATAAGACTAATGAAGCGATAAATGGTAACATTCTAAATAATTCACTAGTAACACCATTTTGATATGTTAATGTTATTCCAAACATTGATTCAAATAATCCACTATAGACAAATGATAATGAGAAGAACAATGAGAAAATAATAGAAATAACAGCTATTCTAATAGGTTTCCATTGACCAAAGATCATAATAGCTAAAGCTAAAAAACCAAATCCAGATACACCACTAGCACTATTCCAGAAACTTTGAGTAGGAATAATATAAGCAATACCACCTATACCTCCTAAAGCACCTGAAATTAATACACCAGCATATCTATATTTAACTACGTTGATACCAACACTATCACTAGCTGATGGATTTTCACCGCAGCTTCTAAGTCTTAAACCGAATCTAGTTTTATATAATACTAACCAGGATAATATAATAACAATAATTCCTATAAATAAGAAAATGTTGATATTAAAATCACCAATTTTATAAACAAAATATTCGTTAGAAAATTTAATGGAAGTAGAAACGCCATTACTTAATTTCTTTGTAATAATTAATGAAATAGCTGTAGAGAATAAATTTAATGCTGTACCAGCTAAGGTTTGATCGGCTTTAAAATTAATTGTAACAACAGCAAGAAGTAATGAATATAGCATACCAGAAGCTATAGCGACTAATATTGTTAATAATACACAAACAAATGGATTTACATTAGCTTCCATTAAATATTTTAATGTTAATATTCCACAAAAGCCACCAACAACCATAATACCTTCTAAACCGATATTAATAACACCGCTTCTTTCAGAAAACATACCGCCTATAGCAACAAATGCAAGGGCAATACAATAAACAAGAATTAATGATAATAAAAGTAATAATTGAGCACCCATATTATTTATCCTCCTTGTTTGAATTAGCATCTTTTATAGATTCATCTTTTTTAACTTCATCTAGTGGTTCTATATTTTCTACTCTAGTATCAGCTTTAATTGAATCATTAGCTGAATTTATACTTTCACTAGATTTAACACTATCTTTTTTCGTTTTCGGTTTTAGTCGAGTATGAAGCTGTTTAATTCCACTAATAACGTCTTTATGATGTGCTTTAATATCCGCTAATATCTTTTCAAGATGTTTATTTTTATTCTTATCATTGATAACAACAACTAAGAATGTGGATAAACCAGAAAGATAAACAATAATACCAGTGACTAAATCTGCAATTTCTGAAGGGAAGACATTTTGTGTCATGAATTTAGCACCATTTGAAATAAAGGAAATAAAGAAAGAAGAAACAATTGTAGCTATAGGATTGATTTGACCAATAAATGCAACAACAATACCATTCCAAGGAACTCCAGGTAAAGAAGTAGAAACTGTACCTTCCCATTCTGAAATACCACTTAAATAATAAAGTCCTCCACCTAAACCGGCTAAACCACCAGCAATAGCCATAGAAAGAATGATGTTTCTTTTTTCATTCATACCAGCATATTTAGTAGCATCTTTATTTAAACCACTAGCTCTTAATTGGAAACCTAATATAGTCTTTTGCATAATAAACCATACTAATATAGCAGCGGCAATAGCAAATATAATAGTAATTGATAAGCTAGCACTACCAAAATTAATAGTTGAAATTTGACTTATAGTACCAGCAATAGACTTAGTTTTTAAACCTTTAGTACCATCAAGGCAATCTCTTAAATATGTTTGCCATGAATAGTTAACAAAGAATAAACCAATCCAGTTAAGCATAATTCCACCAATAACTTCACTTACGTTGAAAAATGCTTTTAAAATACCAGGAATTGCACCCCATAAAGCACCAAATACAATAGCTAATAAAATACAACCTGTCCAATGGCATTTTAATGTAAGAGCTAATAATAATCCACCAAACATACCCATTACGTATTGTCCAGCAGCACCTATATTAAACATACCACTCTTATAAGCAAAACATATAGCTAAGCCTGAGCAAAGTAGAGGAGCAGTATCTCTTAATATGTTGAAAAAACCCTGAGTTGAACTATAAGAAAGACCACCACTAAGCATTACACCAAATTCATAGAAGACATTTTCACATCCGTTTTGAATATCTAAGAAAATCAATACAATTAAACAAATAAGTAAACTTGCTAATACGCATAATATACTAGCTATACACTTAATAAATCCTTCTTTTTTATAGAAAGGAGTATCAGATTTAAATAAATCAGGTTTTTTAAATAAACTAAATTTACTATTCATAATTATTTAATCTCCTTTCCACTATCTTCAACACTATCATCTTTAAAAACATAGTCATTTTTACTACCAGCCATATATAAGCCTAATTCTTCTCTTGTAGTTGATTTAGGATCTAATTCACCAACTATTTGACCTTTAAACATAACTAAGATTCTATCTGCTAAATTAAAGACTTCATCAAGTTCATAAGATACAACTAATACAGCTTTACCTTCATCTCTTTGCTTAATAATGGCTTTATGAATATTTTCAATAGCACCAACATCTAATCCTCTAGTAGGTTGAACTAAGACTAATAAATCAGGATTTCTATCAATTTCTCTAGCAACAATAGCTTTTTGCTGGTTACCTCCAGACATACCTCTAACAACAGAATAAGTACCTTTACCACTTCTAATATCGTATTCATCAATTAATTTCTCACCGTGTTTTCTAATAGAATTTTTATTAATGATGAAATGGCCAAATTTATATTCTTTTTTATAATAGTTTTCTAATACTAAGTTTTCATCAAGCTCATAATCAAGAACTAAACCATGTTTATGTCTATCTTCAGGAACATGAGATACACCCATAGCGTTTCTTTTGAAAATATTATATTTAGTAATATCTTCGTTTTTAAATATGATATGACCTGATTTAATTTTTTCAAGACCAGTAATACCAAAGATTACATCTGATTGTCCATTACCATCAATACCAGCAATACAAACTATTTCACCATTTCTCACATCAAAAGAAACATCATTTACTATATTAACGCCTTTATGAATTTTATCAGGCATTACTAAATTTCTGACTTTTAAGATAGTAGAACCAATAACAGGGTCTTTTTTAGAAGAGGTAAATGAAACCTCTCTACCGACCATAAGTCTAGATAATTCTTCTTTATTAGTGTCTTTGGTATTTAATGTAGTAATTAATTCACCTTTTCTTAAAATAGAAACTCTATCAGAAACTGCCATGATTTCATCTAGTTTATGAGAAATAAATAAAATTGATTTGCCTTCACTAGCTAAATTCTTCATTATCTTTAATAAATCTTCAATTTCTTGAGGAGTTAAAACAGCTGTTGGTTCATCAAAAATTAGTATATCGTTATCACGATATAACATCTTTAATATTTCAGTTTTTTGTTGAGCACCAACTGTAATATCTTCGATTTTAGCATCTAAATTCAAATCAAAATCATATTTATCACAAAGATCTTGAATCTTTTTTCTAACTTTTTTTAAAGTTAAAAAACCATATTTATTAGGTTCTACTCCTAAAATAATATTTTCTAAAACTGTAAAAACTTCGACAAGTTTAAAATGTTGGTGAACCATACCAATGCCTAATTCGTTAGCTTTTAAAGGTCCATCAATTTTTTCAACTGAATCGATGTAGCTTACTGCATTTGTAGTTTCATCTACTATTTTCTTTTTTACTATAATTTCACCTTCATCGGGTTGATAAAATCCAAATAGAATACTCATTAAAGTTGATTTACCAGCACCATTTTCACCTAATAAAGCGTGAATTTCACCTTTTTTTAAATCTAAAGAAATATTGTTATTAGCTTTAATACCAGGGAATGATTTGGTAATGTTTTTCATTTGAATAACAAAATCATTGTTTTCCACCATATTATTTCTCCCATATTTTTTTAAAAAAGAGGGCTAGTTTTTATAAATAGCCCTCTTGTTAAGAGTAGTTAGCTTTATAATAATTAAATTATTCAGCAAATTTTGTTTCGTATGTAACAGTTGTATGAGAACTGACTGTAGGTGCAGCTGTAGTGCTATCACTAATTGTGATTGAGCCAGCTTTAATGTCTGAAACTAATTTTTCATATTCAGTTTTTGTGAATGTTTTAAATCTCCATGCAGCATCAGATGTAGGTAATTCGACATAATCTCTTTTATCGAGTTTACCAAATTCACTATTTAAACCTAAGTTATAAGATTTACCACCAATATCAGACCAACTATTGTTGTAATAGCATTCTAATGAGGAAGTAACAGCTTGTTTTAAGCCTTTTGTAGCAGATGTTAAAACTTTATCATCAACAGAGTGTTGGTCAACATCAACACCGATCCATGTAGATGTTGTTTTAGAAGCAGATTTAATACCTTCAACGACTGATTGATAAACTTTACCACCACAAGCAAATACACTATCCATACCACTTGTATACCAAGATTTCATTTTAGCTGTGGCATCATCTGTAGCTTGGAATTGACCAGCATAGTAATAGTTAATAGAGACATCAACTTGGGTAAGTTGAGCAGCAAGATCAGCACCTTGAACAAATCCAGAACCGAATCTTTGGACAGCAGGAACAGCCATACCACCACAGAAACCTAATTTTGTATTACCTTCTTTAACAGCAGCATAACCAGCAAGGAAACCAGAGATTTCTTCTTTAAATGTCATACCAACAACATTAGATTCTGTTTTATATGTAGAATAATCTGCAGTATGTGGGTTACCATCTAATAAGATGAATTTAACATCAGGATATTTTGTTTGAGCATCATAAACTGGTGTTTCAAATAAATAACCTGGACAGACAACAACTTTAGCACCTTTTTGAACAGCTTGATCGATAGAAACAAGTCTAGCTTCATTACTATCAGCTGTAGGTCTATAGTAAGAATATGTCTTACCTTTTTCTTCAGCAAATGCTTTTGTAGCTTCCCAAGCAGTTTGGTTAAAGCTTTCATCATCAATATCGCCGACATCAGTAATTAATGCGTATTCATATGTTTTACTAGAGCCCCCGCAGCTAGTTAAACCAGAAATAGCAAATAAAGCGACAAATAAAGGAATGATTTTGTTTTTCTTCATATTCATTATACCCTCCTATATAAAGAAAATTCGGCACTTCAGTTAGCCTGGTGCCGAATTATACTATTCTTTAATATAAAAAAGTTAAAGATTAATCGATTTATATAAAGAGTAGCCCCTAAACTTTGGCTTCAGGCTGGAAGTGATTCACCATTTTGAATCGATATACTCCGGTATTTTGTATACCATCATTATAATAACATAGACATAGTATAGTCTTCACTATGTTTTAAAAATATTTTTATGAAATCGCTTACTGCAATTATTTTTTCTAAACAATTTTTATTTTTTAGATGTTGAAAAAATATTAAATTTAGTCTAATCTTTTTTAGGAAAAATTAGTTAAGGAGAAAAATCATGGAAAAAACAATTAAGAAATATAAGATATTTAGTATAGTAATTGCTGCATTACTTATAATTAATATAGCCTTTACTGGTGTAGTACTAGGCTTAACATTAAATAAAAATAATAATACTCAATCTAATTTAGAAACAAAATATACTTTATATGTAGGAACAAATGATAAAGACACTTATCAAATAGAAATACCATTTGAAACATGTATAACTAAAGTAAGGGATATTTGTTGTAAATATGCTGGTGGTGGCACTTGTTATGAAGTAACTGGCTTTTGGAAAGATGATTCAGGAGTAACTACTAAAGAAAGAACAATCGCATGTATATTAGAACAAATTACAATAGATGTAGTTCATACTATTTGTGATGAAATATTAGTAGAATTAAATCAAGCTTCTATTCTTATTGAAACTAATAATGTAACTACTTCATACTATACTGGTAAATAGTTATTTTACATTTTAAGACTCTTATAAGTCTTTAAGATGATAAAACTAATGGTATATATAAACTATTTGACTTTTGTTTTGCACAAATATTAATTGTAATAATGAACCAAGTGGTTTATTATTGAGACTACAAATTGATCTCGCAACAAATTTACAGCATGACTGGTTATAACACTTGGTTCACTTTTATAAATATACTGACTAAGAGAATATTTATGACTCTTAGTTTTTTATTTTTGATGTAAAATCGAGTTTGTGATAATTATTTTTTATCACGAGTAATAAAAAACAAAGAATATGCAACAGCAAATAATATTGATACACTAATACTGTCTTAAAAATAGGGTATTAAGAATTAACACTCATTTGAGTGTTTTTATTAACTCTATATAGAAAGTAGGAAAAGTGGAATATATATTAGAATTAAAAAATATCAATAAAAGTTTTGGAACTAATACAGTATTAAAAGATATTAACTTGAACATAAAACAAGGCGATGTCTATGGAATATTAGGTTTATCTGGAGCTGGTAAATCTACTTTAGTTAGATGTATTAATGGTTTAGAAAAATATGATAGTGGTGAGATTTTATATAATGGAGAAAAAGCTACATTTTCTAGAGAATATAAACAACAAGTTGCTATGATATTTCAATCCTTTAATTTATTGCAACAACAAACTGTTTTAAAAAATGTATTATTAGCAGGTAAAATCGCTAAAATACCAGATTATAAAACTAAGGCTATTGAATTATTAAAAAAAGTAGGACTAGAAGATAAATTGAACTCGTATCCAAGTCAATTATCTGGAGGTCAATGTCAAAGAGTAGCAATAGCAAGAGCGTTAATGACTAACCCTAAAATATTATTATGTGATGAAGCTACTTCAGCATTAGATCCTCAAACTTCTATTCAAATATTAGAATTATTAAAACAATTAAATAAAGAACTTAATCTAACTATAATAATTATTTCTCATCAGATGTCAGTAGTTGAATCTATTTGTAATAAAGTAGCTATATTAGATAAATCAGTAATTGTAGAAGATGGTCCATTATATGATGTATTTTTATCTCCTAAAGCAGATGTTACTAAAAAATTAGTTTATTCAGGGCATGTTAATACTACATTTTCTGATGATAAATATATTAAATTAATATTTGATGGAGAAATAGATTCACCAATAATTGCAAACATTATTCAAGATTGCAATATGTTAATTTCAATAGTTTATGCTGATAGTAGAACAATAAATCATAAAATCTATGGACAAATGCTAATAAAACTTCCTTCAAATGAAAAAGATGTAATCAAGTTGAAAAAGTATTTAGATTTAAAAAATTATAAATATGAGGAGGTTTTAAAAGATGACGTTAAATAATAAAAAAATAATTAAAATCTCACTGATTTCACTATTAGTATGTTTAGGAATATTCTTGTTTATATTCTTTTCAGTCAAGTATTTTACAATAGACATGTGGCAGCAATTAGGTGTAGCAACATATGAAACATTACTTCAAACTGTTATTTCTACTTTATTAGCTTATATAGTAGGTATACCAGTAGGGGTAATATTAAATATAACTTCTAAAAATGGAATTAAACCTAATAAATATATTAACTTTGTCTTAGGTTTATTAGTAAATATTTTAAGAAGTATACCATGTTTAATATTAGTAGTAATATGTATGCCATGGACTAGAGCTTGGTTTATAAAAGGTACAGGTTATTGGTATACATTATTAATTCCATTATTTGTAACAGCATTTGGATTTGCCGCAAGAATGGTTGAACAATCTTTAAGTGAAGTTCCTCAAGGTGAAATTGAGGCGTTTAAATCATTAGGAGCAACAGATTTTCAAATAATTACAAGAGTTTTATTGCCAGAAGCAAAATCTTCATTAGTTTCTGGATTATGTGTAACAGCAGTTACTTTACTTGGATATACTTCATTTGCTTATAATATTGCAGCAGGTGGATTAATATCACAAATATATACATATTATTCAAGAAATACTGGTGATTTTATGTCTTCATGGTATTTTTGGGCGTTAATTATAGTAGTTATAATTATAGTTCAATTAATTCAAGAACTAGGATTATATATTTCAAAAAGAATTGATAAAAGGAGAAAAGTAAAATGAAAAAAGTATTAAGTTTTGTATTATTAACATTATCATTAGGATCAGGTTTATTATTAAGTGGATGTAATTCATCTTCTTCAAATGATACTAAGAAAATATCAGTATGTGCATCTGATGTTCCACATGCTCAAATATTAAATGGTGTTGTTAAAGGCATTGTTGAAAAGAAAGGATATTCATTAGAAGTAAAAACATTAGATTGGACACTTCAAAATGATGCAGTCGCTAACAAAGATTATGATGCTAACTATTTCCAACATGTTCCTTATTTAGAAACATATACAGGTACAACAAAATTAGTTGCTACATGCAAAGTACATTATGAACCATTAGGGATTTATCAAGGAAAATCAACAACTTTACAAAATGTTACATCAGTTGAAATCTGTGATGATACTTCTAATGCTATTCGTGCTTTACAACTTTTGCAATATAAAGGAATTATTACAGGTGATTTACCAATAGATTCAATTGCTGAAAATTTGACATTTACTGGTAAAGAATGGACATCTAGTAACGGAATTAAAGTCACCTTAATTGCTGAAAATTTATTAGCATCTTCTAGACAAGATTATGATATTGCATGTATTCCTTGTAACACAGCTTTAACAGCAAATATATCTTCTTCATTACGTTTAGCAGTTGAAGATGATCCTGATCAAGTTTCATTAAAAGCTAATGTATTAGCTGCAAGAAGAGATGATTATTTAAATGATACTAATTACAAAGCAAAAATAGATGCATTAACAGATGCTTTATTATCAACAGATACAAGTAATTATGTTAATCAATATTATAATGGAATTATTACATGTGATAATTCAACTCAAATTGATTTAAGATATTCTATTAAATAAATAATTTAATAAAAGTGCGTAGTTATAAATTATGCACTTTTTTCTTGCATGTATTATAAATAAAATTTATAATCAAACATATGACTTTACAACAATTAAAATATTTAATCGTGATTGCAAATACTGGTAGTATGCATACTGCAAGTGAACAATTATTAATTACTCAACCTAATTTATCTAAAGCAATTAAAGACTTAGAAGAAGAAATGGGAATAATTATATTTAATAGAACTAATAAAGGTGTAATCTTAACTGATGATGGTAAACGCTTTTTATCATATGCAAGAGGAGTAATTGAGCAAGCAGATTTATTAGAAGATAATTTTAAATTTAAAGAAAATATTAAAAGATCATTTGCTATTTCTTCTCAGCATTATGGATTTGTAGTAAATGCGTTTGTTAAACTTGTTCAATCGTTAGGAAAAGATAAATACGAATTTTCCTTACGTGAATGTAAAACTTCTGATGTTATAAATGATGTAAAAGAAGGCAGATCTGAAATAGGTATTTTGTATTTATCTAATTTTAATCATGATATTATGAAAAATTTGATAGTAAATAACAATTTAAAATATGAGTTGTTATTTACTTTTAAACCACATATTCTTTTATATAAGAATCATCCTTTAGCATCCAAAAAGAAAATAACATTTAAGGATTTAGAAAACTATCCTAGATTATCATTTGATCAAGGCTTATATAATTCGTTTTATTATTCAGAAGAACCCCATCCACTTGAAAATGTAAAAAAATCAATTGTAGTATCTGATAGAGCTACATTATTTAATATATTAATAGGATTAAATGGATATACTATATCTTCAGGGAAAACTTCTAAAAATTTAGATGGAGAAAATATTATTTCTATTCCACTTGAAAGTAATGAAATGATGCAAATTGGATATGTATATAATCCTGAAAAGACTATAAAAGAAATTACTAAACAATATTTAAATATATTAAAAGAATCAATAAATAAGGATGAATAATTATCTTTGAAAGTGTCAAGATATAACTTATTAGTGAAGTAATAAGTGCATATGCAAATAATATTGGATTTATAAGTATAATTTATATATTCTATAATAGTTAATAAAACGCATATAAGGATAATTTTCTGGTTGTTTTCTGGTTGTTTTCTGGTTGCTTACATGATAAAATGAGATTGGATACATTTGGAGGAATGATAATATGTTTGACGATGAAGACAACAAGATTGAATTAAAAG
>CAVFIT010000041.1:0-15173 GCA_963622735.1 Phocaeicola dorei
TATATAAATAATAGCATAAATTATACACAAATTATAAAGAGTTTATTTTATTTTAAAAAACCATTATAATTTATATACTTAATTTTGAAAAGTTGAGGATTTTATATGAATGTTAAACAAAACTTAACCATGTTAATGGATTTTTATGAACTTACAATGTCTAATTTATATTTTGTAGATGGTAAGGAAAATCAAATTGCTGTATTTGATATGTTTTATAGAACTAATCCTGATAATTCTTCTTATAGTATTTATGCTGGTCTAGAAGATGTTATTAATTATATTCAAGAATTAAAATTTACTAAAGACGATATTTTATATTTAAAGAGCTTAAATATTTTTAAAGATGAATTTTTAAATTATTTAGAAAATTTTAAGTTTAAAGGTGATATATATTCATTTAAAGAAGGAAGTATTATATATCCTAATGAACCTATATTAACTGTTGTAGCTCCTTTAATTGATGCTCAATTAATTGAAACTTGTTTATTACTAATTGTAAATCATGAATCATTAATTGCTACAAAAACAAATAGAATAGTATTAGCAAGTCAAAATAGAGTAGTATCTGATTTTGGTGCTAGAAGAGCACATAATTATGCTGCTGCTATTTATGGAGCTAAGGCTAGTTATATAGGTGGGGCAAGTTCAACAGCTACTACTATTGCAGGTAAGATGTTTAACATTCCAGTTTCTGGGACTATGGCACATTCTTTTGTTATGTCATATGAAAGTGAATATGAAGCGTTTTTAAAATACGCTCAAACATATCCAAAAAGTACAGTATTATTAATAGATACCTATGATGTAATTAATTCTGGATTAGTAAACGCTATAAAAGTCGCAAAAGAATATTTAATTCCTAATGGATATAGATTAGCTGGAGTAAGAATTGATAGTGGCGATTTAGCATATCTTTCTAAAAAATGTAGAAAAATACTCGATCAAAATGGATTAACTGACACAAAAATAATAGTATCTAATTCTTTAGATGAATATAAAATACAATCTTTAATTTCTCAACAAGCTAAAATTGATATGTTTGGTGTAGGTGAAAATCTTATTACTTCTAAATCATCTCCTGTATTTGGTGGAGTGTATAAACTTGCAGCAATTAGTAATGATGGAATTAATTTCACTCCTAAAATTAAAATATCTGAAACATTAGAAAAGATTACAAACCCTGGATTAAAAGATGTTTATAGAGTCTATTCAAATGAGGATAATAAGGCTGTTGCTGATTTAATTGCTATTAAAGGAGAAGAGTTAGACTTTTCTAAGCCTTTTAAATTTGTCGACCCAAATAAAGAGTGGAAAGACCTCTATTTTGAAAATTGTCATATAGAAAATTTAAGAGTTAAAATATTTGAAAACGGTAAATTAATTTATAAATGCCCTAGTATAAATCAAGTAAGAGAATTTGTAAGATATCAAATAAATAATACATTATGGGATGAAGAAAAAAGATTTGTTATGCCTCATATTCATTATCTTGATTTCACCCCTTCCTATTTTGAATTAAAACAGGATTTAATAAAATTACATAGATATGAAAAATAATATAGTTGTATTTGGTGGAACATTTAATCCTTTAACTAAAGCTCATGGTTATATTTTAACTAGCGTAGGAAAAAAACTTAACGCATCTAAATTAATCTTAGTTCCTACAAATTGTTCTTTTTTAAAATCATGGAAAAATTTTTCATCTAATCAAATTTTATCAACCAAATTAAGACTTGAAATATTAGAAGAATTTAAAAAACATAATAAAAACGTGGATATTTCAAAAGTTGAAATAGAAAATAAATCTTCTAAAACATATACTACTTTAAAATATTTAAAACAGGAAAACCCTGATTCAGATATATATTTTATAATGGGATCTGAAAAACTTGATGAACTTAGTAAATGGTATAAAATAGATGATTTATTAAAAGAATTCAAAATAGTAATAGTTAAAAGAAATAACGACGATATATCTAGTTTAATAAAAGATAATAAATACTATAATCAATATAAGGATAGTTTTGTTTTTTATTCTTCTAAAGATGAATATCAAGATATATCATCTACTAAAATAAGAGAATTATTAAATTTAAAAGACTATGATAATTTAAATAAGTATACATATAATTATGTAGTAAAAATATTAAAACAAGGAGTTGAGTATGCAATCTAAGTATGGTTATTATAAAGTAAGCACCGCTAATTTTGATATTAATGTATCTAATGTAGAAAAAAACTGTGAATCAATAATAAAATTAATTGAAAAAGCAGAAGATAATAATGTAAATGTTTTGGTATTTCCTGAATTATGTTTAACTGGTTATACTTGTAATGATCTTTTTTATAAGGAAGATTTATTTAACTCTTGTAAAGAAAGTGTTTTAAAAATAATTAAATGTATACCTAGTTCAATGATTGTTTTTGTAGGTGGTCCTTTTTATTATTTAAATAAAATGTTTAATGTTAGTTATGTATTAACTAAAAATAAAGTTTTAGGTATTACTTGTAAAACATTTTTACCTAACTATAAAGAATTCTATGAAAAAAGGTGGTTTTCTTCATGCAAAGAAGCTAATTTTGATCAAGTTGAATTTTTAGATGATATTGTTCCTTTTGGCAATGATCTTATTTATGATTTAGGAGAATTAAAAATAGGATGTGAAATATGTGAAGATATGTGGGTAATTAATTCACCTAATATTAATTATTCATTAAATGGGGCTAATGTTATTGTAAATTTATCTGCATCTAATGAAGTAATCTCTAAAAAAGAATATAGAGAAGAATTAGTAAAAATGACATCTAGTAAAGATTATGTAGGTTATATTTATTGTTCTTCTGGTCAAGGTGAATCTAGTCAAGATTTAGTATTTTCAGGTCATCAAATTATTTATCAATGTGGAAGCTATGTAAATAGTCAAATTAATGTAAGAAATGATTTAACTTGTGGGATTATAGATGTTGAAAAAATAAATAATGATAGAAGAATATTTAAAACAAGCTTTGAAGGTGAAATATCTAAAAAATGCAGATTTATTAAAGTAGATGACAATACTCAAATTTCATTATTACCTGAAGTAGTTGATCCTTATCCATTTATTTTAAAAGATAATGATAAAAGAGTTAGTAGATCACTTGAAATAATAGATTTACAAGCTAGAGGACTTGCTACAAGATTAAAAAATATCAACGTTGATAAAACTGTAATTGGAGTAAGTGGTGGACTTGATTCTACATTAGCTTTAATTGTTATTTATCAAGCTTATAAGATGTTAAATTTACCATTTAGTAACATTCATTGTTTATCAATGCCTGGATTTGCTACAACTAAATTAACATTTAATAACGCTAAAAAATTAATTAATTTAATTGGTGGTACATATAAACAAATTGATATTAAAAAATCATGTACTCAGCATTTAAAAGACTTAAATCATCCTTTAGATGTATATGATGTTACATATGAAAATGTTCAAGCAAGAACAAGAACTCAATTATTAATGGACTATGCTAATTATATAAATGGAATAGTAGTAGGGACAGGAGATTTATCTGAACTTGCTCTAGGATTTTGCACTTATAATGGTGATCATATGTCAATGTATGGAGTTAATTGTTCTATTCCTAAGACGCTAGTTAAATTATTAGTCACTGATTTTGGTAATCAAAATAAAGAGTTTAAAAAAGTTCTAGATAGTATTGTTTCTACACCTATTTCTCCTGAACTAGTTCCTTCTAAGGATGGGAATATTGCTCAAAAAACTGAGCAAATCCTTGGTAAATATGATTTACATGATTTCTTTTTATATAATTTTATTAGAAATAATTATTCAAAAGAGAAATTATATCAGTTAGCGTGTATCGCCTTTAAGGATGTTTCTAAAGATTATATTAAGACTACTTTAGATACATTTATGAAAAGATTTTTTATGTCTCAGTTTAAAAGAAGTTGTCTTCCAGATGGTGTTAAAGTAGGATCGATTTGTTTATCACCTAGAGGTGATTTTAGAATGCCAAGTGATACAAGTTTATTTAATTCGATTAATAAAAGGGAAGAATAGATATTGACGTTAGAGTAAAATCTAACGTTTTTATATTAAATATATTAATATAAATACTATATAATCAAATAAAATAATGATAAAATAGAAATGATTTGTATAAGGTAATTATGGAAAATAGCAGTAAAAGTTTAAAAGATATCAAAGAATTTGTATGTTCAGCATTTAAAGATTTTTATGTTGATTTAGTTACTAAAATCGATTACTTTTTTCATAATTTTAAACCTTGCATGGTTAATTTATTTAATAAAGCTAAGAAAAACGATTCTTGCCAAGTATTTTTCTTAGGCTTATTAGTTGCGTTTTTATGTTATTTTTATATGCTAATTACTCAACATTTTACTACTCCTATTAATGGAGACTTCCAATTACAAGGAATGACTTTTATTTATAATGGTTATGATGATTGGCATTATTTTTTCAAAACAGGTCAATTTAAACAGTGGGATACTTCTGGTTTAATTGGTGTTGATAATATTAACGCTTATTCGTTTTATTACTTGTTTAATCCTTTCTTTTTAGTATTATTAATTTTCCCTAGAAGTTTTTTACTCCAAGCTCAAGCGATAGTTGCTTTATTTAAATTAGCTTTTGCAGCACTGTTTTTC
Organism: Phocaeicola dorei; assembly: GCA_963622735.1. Taxonomy (GTDB): domain Bacteria; phylum Bacillota_I; class Bacilli_A; order RFN20; family CAG-288; genus Scatoplasma. The sequence goes on from CAVFIT010000041.1 coordinate 4,676, forward strand.
TATAAATTCTTAGGTAGTTTTAAAATTAGTAAAGGTAGTAGAAAAGTCGGTGCTATAGCATATGCATTTTGTGGATGGGGATGGTTCTATTTATGGTTTTTCCACTTCCAAGAAGTTATAACTTTTTTACCTTTGATGTTACTTGGTATTGAACATATCTTTAATAAAAAAGATGTCAGAATGTTCATATTAGGCTCATTTTTAATGGGATGTGTTAACTTTCAATTCTTCGCGATTAGTTTAATATGTTGTTTTATTTATGCGATGTTTAAATGGATTAGCACTTATTCAAAAAGAGAAGTTAAAGATAGTTATCAAATATTAGGACTTGGTGTATTAGCTTTTATAATCGGTATAGGATGTACAGCTTTTATTATTATTCCTAACTATTTATCTATTCAATCTATGCCTAGAATATCTTCAGCATCTTATTTAGATACTATTAAAACAGCTACTTCTTTTACAGATAAGTTGAAGCTTATATTTACTTGGGGTGATAACTATTATTACAAGAGTTATTATCCTATTGTAAGTACTTTGTTTTTAAATACTAATTCTTTTTCAACTGTTTTATTTAGTTGTTCTGGTTATGATAATGTTGGTATTAACATGTACATTTATGCTCCTTTAGTATTGATGTTAATTCCTTCTTTATTAGATTCATTTAAAAATAAGAAATGGTCTCATATAATTGCTTTTGTTTTAGTAGTAGTTGCATTAGAAACACCATTTATTTATTATCTATCAGGTTTATTTGCTAACGCGTATGGTAGATGGATAATTTTCCCAATAGCGTTAATGGTATTATTTGTATGTTTACATTTAGATAATTTAAAGAAAATGCCTAAGTGGTATTTATATGCTAGCTTAGTTGTTGTGGCCTCTGTATTTGTATTTATAGTTATTAAAGTCAAGAAAATATCTACTTCATTTACATATAATTTAACAGGATGGAGCTCAGATAATAAGTATTATATTATTTATCAAGCTGTATTTTATATTCTTACTTTCTTTTTCTTATATTTTAGATGCACTGCTAAAACATTTAAAAAGGAATTATTATATGTAGTAGCTATAGAAGCAATTATTGTAGGTAATGTTTCTATTATTGGTCAAGGTTTTTCTTCTTATTCAGATAATTTATTTGGTGGACATGATAATACTGTTAAACAAACAGAAATCATATCTGAATTAAATAAATATGACACATCATTATTTAGAGTAATGAATACTCAAGCAAGTAGATCTCAACCTAACTTATCAATGGTAGAAGGTTATAATGGTGTAGCATTATTTTGTTCAGTTTATAATTATGAAACTGAAGATTTCTTTAATTGGTCTAAAATTTCTTATTCAGGTGGATGGACATTTGGAGTTCATGAAAAGAGAATGAATCTAGATTCTTTTTTAGGAGTTAAATATTATTTAGTTAAAGAAGATGATAATAACATACCATTTGAAAATAAATTATTCTTTGATGTTACTACTTTAGAAGATACTCCTACTGGATTAAAAAATTCATTAAAAAATAGTGGATTTAAGTTATATAAGAATAAATACTTTGTTGATTTAGCTTTTACATATGATGATTATTTATTATCTAGTGAATTATCTTCATCATACAATAATACTAATAGTAATGAAATCAATTATTTACGTCACGCTATTATTGATAAAGATTACTATAGTGAAAATAAAGAATTATTTAATGAATTTACTAAGATTGATTCTTTAGATGGAATTAGTCAATCTCAAAATATTTCAACATGTTATTACTACACTAACTGGGATCCTTCTAGTGAAGGTGGAAATATAAGAACTATCGCTAGTGAAATGTCTGATGCAGAAGTAAATAGTAAGATACAAGAATATTTAAATGGTAATACTACTGCATTAGATGGAATTGGAACTTCTAATATTAAAAATAATAGTAGAGGACCTATTCAATATCCTAAATACACGATTAAAGATTATGTAGATTATATAAATAATCCTAGTGCTAACCAAGATAAATATGAATCTATTTATGAATATTATAAAGATAGTAATGGAACTTATTCAGGTAGATTATCATATCTAGGTATATATCCAGCTGATACATATCAAATTAGTGGTCAAAACTTATCATATAATTCAAAAATAGTTGTTTATTCAAGAAATAATAGTGATTTTGTTTCTGGAGTAAGTGAAGATAATCCTTATTATGTGTCTGTTAATTCTAAATTTGGATATAATATTGATTTTGCTTTATATAACTATGACAAATCTAATCAAGCAATATTAGATGAAACTTCAATTCCTTGGCCTACTTATAATTATTACAAAGTTACTCATGATCAACATATGCAAAATAATTATGCAAAAAGTGGTGACTGGAAAAAGGCTAGAGGCTTTTATACAAATAAAAACATTAGATTAATTGTTGGTACATTAAAAGAAACATTAGGTAATAAAAACAACAATTCTCAAAATACTGGTGTAACTATCAGTGTAGAATCTGTTGATTATGAACCATGGAGTACTTATTATACTGATATTTCTAAACAAGTAGAAAATCAAGTTAATGTCACCTATAGAGACGCTAATACATATAAATACACATCTAACTATGATAAAAATAAGCTTGTCGTATTAAACGTTCCTTATAATAGTGGATGGAGCTTATATCAAACATATATTGATGAAAATAATAATACAAAGACTGAAAAAGTAAATTATTTTAAAGGACATGGTGGATTTATTTCTTATATAGGTAAAAAGGGTGAAATAAATTATACTCTTACTTATCAAACACCAGGATATAATTTAGGAAAAGGTGTATCCGCAGTTTGCTTATCATCCTCGTTTATAATTTATGGTTTCTATTATTATTTAACAATCGAAGATAAATTATATGCTAAATACTTTAAAAACACTCATCTAAGTGATTTGTAGATGGTTATATTTGATTTTTAATAGAAAATATAATTAAATATATATTGTTTTTAAATTTAATATAGTAGTTAGGAGAAAAAAGATGGATTATGTAATAGATAAATTAGAAGTCATGAATAATAGACTTACTCAAATAGATGAACAATTAGCTAAAATAACTGACTTTAATCAAGCTAAAAAATTAAATCAAGAAAGATCATTATTAGAAGAAAGTGTTTTACTTTATCGTCAATTTAAACAGGCTGATTCTGATTTAAATGACGCTATAGTAATGTCTGATGATTCAGATAGTGAAATTGCTGAACTTGGTAAACAAGAAACAATTAGATTAAAAGAATTGAAAAATGAATTATACGAAAAAATTCAAATTTCATTACTTCCTAAAGATACCAATGATGATAAAAACGTCATTATGGAAATTAGAGGCGCTGTTGGTGGAGATGAAGGTAACATCTTTGCAGGTGATTTATATAGAATGTATTTAAAATACGCCGATAAAAAAGGTTGGAAAGTTAAATTATTAGATGAATCACCTACATCACTTGGCGGATTTAGTATTGTTTCTATTATGATTCAAGGTAAAGGTGTCTATTCTAGATTAAAATTTGAATCAGGTGCTCATAGAGTTCAAAGAGTTCCTATTACTGAAAAATCTGGTAGATTACAAACATCTACTGCAACAGTATTAGTAATGCCTGAAACTAAACAAGAAGATGTCGTTATTAATCAATCAGATTTACAAATAGATACATATAGATCTCAAGGCGCTGGTGGACAAAACGTTAACAAAACTGAATCAGCTGTAAGAATTACTCATGTTCCTAGTGGAATTGTTGTAACATGTCAAATTGAACGTTCTCAAATTCAAAATAGAGAAATCGCTATGGGTATGTTAAGAGCTAAACTTAAAGCTAAAATGGATGAAGAACAAAACGCTAAAATTGGTCAAGAAAGAAAATTAAAAGTCGGTACAGGTGAAAGAAGTGAAAAGATTAGAACATATAACTATCCTCAAAATAGATGTACTGATCATAGAATAGGATATACAGTTAATAACTTAGATAGAATCATGGAAGGCGATCTTGATAATTTATTAGACGCTTTACAAACTGAATATCAAAAAGATTTAATATTGCAAGCTGGTAAAAATGATTAATTCGAATACATATTTAACTCAAGTTAGAGCATTAGGAGTAGCTGAAGCAGACATAAAAGATCTGTTCACTTATCGTTATAAAATAGATTATAACCAAGTATTGCAAGGTAGATTATATATGCTAGATCAAAAAGCTGAAAATGATATAACATTGATTGCTAATAATTTTCCAATTGCCTATATAATTGGCTTTGTAAATTTTTATAATCTAAAAATAAAAGTAAATCAAAACGTGTTAATTCCTAGACCTGAAACAGAAGAATTAATGTACATAATTGAAAAAAGACAATCTAAAACAATGATAAATTCGTGTTTAGATATATGTTCTGGTTCATCTTGTATTGGATTGAGTTTAAAGAAAATGTTTCCTAAAGCAGAGGTATTTTGCGGCGATATTTCTTATCAAGCCTTACTTGTTGGTCAACAAAATGCTGAAGAGAATAAACTTGAAATTAATCTAGCTCAAACTGATTATTTTAATTATTTTATTCAACATAAAATGACATTTGATTTAATAGTAAGTAATCCTCCTTATATTAAACAAGGCGAAATTTTAGATGCTTCATTAGCATTTGAACCTAGCATTGCTTTATATTCAGGTAACGATGGACTTACTGCATTTTATAATTTGTTCTTACATCTAAAAGAAGTATTAAACCCTCACGGTGTTGCTTATTTTGAAATGGAAGCTAGTAATAGCCAAGAAACAGTATTATTAGCTAGAGAACTTTTAAAAGAATATGATGTAGAAGTAATTAAAGATTTATCTAATAAAGATAGATTTTTAAAAATAAATAAAAGATATTAATAAAAAGGCACCTCATAGTGATGAAGTGTCTTTTAACATTTAAATTAAAATAAGAATGTTATTTAGATGAATTGTAATCTTCTTTGACTCTAAAAAAGTTTTTAATAGATGGAACTAAAATATAATAAATTGGAACTAATAATAATATTGCCCAAGAAGGACTCCAGTTTTTAAAATATGCTCCAAATAAGAAAAAGATACTTAAGCATATATCCCATATAGGGAAAGCTTCAAACTTTTTATAGCCGACAAATCTAATAAGTTCTCCAGGTAATAAACTGAAGAAGAATATAAACCAATAATCAGACCAGCCATTTTTTAAATTTAAGCCTAATACAATGTATGCAATAGTAGCTGCTATTAGCATAGATGATGTGGCTAACCCTGCTAATGAGTTATAAAACTTTCTCCTTTTCTTTTCTTTGATTGCCTCTGGATCAATAACATGAGTATTGATTACAACGCCATCTTCGTCAAATTGAATATCCATAATGTATTCCTCCTAATTATCTTATATTATAAATAATATAAAATAGTTGTCAATTTAAAACGAATTGATTTATAATTATAAGCGTACTTAATAAGGAGGAATTTAATAAGTATGGCAATTAAAGTTGCAATTAATGGTTTCGGTCGTATTGGCCGTTTAGCTTTCAGACAAATGTTTGGTGCTGAAGGTTATGAGGTTGTTGCTATCAATGATTTAACAGATCCTAAAATGTTAGCTAACCTTTTAAAGTATGACACCGCTCAAGGTGGCTATTGTGGTAGAATCGGTGAAGGTCTTCATACAGTTTCTGCTACAGATTCTTCTATCATTGTTGATGGTAAAGAAATCACAATCTATAAAGAAGCTGATGCAAACAATTTACCTTGGGGTAAATTAGGTGTTGATGTTGTCTTAGAATGTACAGGTTTCTACACAAAGAAAGAAAAAGCCTTAGCTCACGTTAATGCTGGTGCAAAGAAAGTTGTTATTTCCGCTCCTGCTGGTAATGATCTTCCTACAATCGTTTATGGTGTTAATGAAAAAACATTAACAAAGGCTGACAATGTTATCTCTGCTGCTTCTTGTACAACAAACTGCTTAGCTCCTATGGCTAACGCTTTAAATAACTTTGCTAGTATCCAATCTGGTATCATGTCTACAATTCACGCTTATACTGGTGACCAAATGATTCTTGATGGTCCACATAGAAAAGGTGATTTAAGACGTGCTAGAGCTGGTGCTGCTAACATTGTTCCTAACTCTACAGGTGCTGCTAAAGCTATCGGTTTAGTTATTCCTTCATTAAAGGGTAAATTAATCGGTTCTGCTCAAAGAGTTCCTGTTGCTACAGGTTCAACAACAATCTTAACAGCTGTTGTTAAATTTGATGGTGAATTAACACCTGAAGCTATCAACGCTGCTATGAAAGCTGCATCTAACCAATCCTTTGGTTATAATGAAGATCCTATCGTCTCTAGTGATGTTATCGGTATGAGATATGGTTCTTTATTTGATGCAACACAAACAATGGTCTCTCCTCTTGGTAATGGTTTATATCAAGTTCAAGTCGTCTCTTGGTACGATAATGAAAATTCATATACCAGCCAAATGGTCCGTACTATCAAGTACTTTGCTGAATTAAACTAATTTAAATTATTAAATTCAAAAAGGGCCTTTATTTAGGGCCCTTTTCTTAAATTAAAGGAGAATTAATTACATGAAAAATTCAATTGAAAATTTAACATCAATCAAAGGTAAGAAAATTATAGTAAGAGTTGATTTCAACGTCCCATTTAAAGAAGATGGTTCTATTAGAGATAACAATAGAATCGTTGCTGCATTACCTACAATTAAAGATTTAATTTCTAAAGGTGCAAAAGTTATTTTAATGTCTCATTTAGGTAAAATTGACTTTAAAAAGACTCCTGAAGAAATTGAAAAAGCTAAGAAAAAGAACAATATGGCTCCTGTAGCTAAAGCTTTAGGTGAACTTTTAGGTCAAGAAGTTGTCTTTGTTTCTGTTACAAAAGGTAAAGAATTAGAAGATGCTATTAGCAATTTAAAAGATGGTCAAGTCTTATTAATGCAAAATACAAGATTTGAAAAAGGCGAAACAAAAAATGATGCTGAATTAGCTGCATACTGGGCTAGCTTTGGTGATGGCTTTGTTATGGATGCTTTCGGTTCTGCTCATAGAGCTCACTGTTCAACAGTTGGTATTCCTGAAATTTTAGAAAAAGAAGGTAAACCTGTTGCTATGGGTTATTTAGTTGCTAAAGAAGTTAAAGCTTTATCAAGATGTGTAGCTGTAGAAGATGATCAAAGACCTTATGTTGCTATTTTAGGTGGTTCTAAAGTCTCTGATAAGATTCAAGTTATCGAATCTTTATTAAAGAAATGCGATAAGATTTTAATCGGTGGCGGTATGGCTTATACTTTCTTAGTTGCTAACGGTAGTAAATCAATTGGTAATTCATTATTTGAAGCAGATCAAGTTGATTATGCTAAAAAATGTTTAGCTACTGGTAAAATTGTTTTACCTATTGATAATGTAGTTGCTGATTCATTTGCTGATCCTAAAGATATTAAAGTTGTCGGTGTAGAAATTCCTGAATCTTATTTAGGTTTAGATGTCGGTCCTGAAACTGAAAAATTATTCACAAAAGAAATCTTAGCCAGTAAGACAATTTTCTGGAATGGACCTATGGGTGTATTTGAAAATGAAAAGTTTGCAAATGGTACAAAAGCTGTTTGTAAAGCTTGCGCTGATGCAACTAAATTAGGTGCTTTCTCAGTTATTGGTGGTGGTGATTCTGCTGCTGCTGTCAAACAATTTGGTTATAAAAATGACTTCTCACATGTTTCTACAGGTGGTGGAGCTAGCTTAGAAATGATTCAATTTGATGGTCATATTCCTGGAATTGATGTCATTCCTGATGTTAAATAAATTTTAAAATTATAATTAAGTTGGAGGTATATTATGCGTAAGAAAATATTATTTGGTAACTGGAAAATGAATAATGATATTCATGAAACAAAAAAATTTATTGAAAGTATACCTACACTTTGTTCAAAAGCTAATAAAAAAGATGTTATTATCGGTGTAGCACCTAGCTATTTATCTTTACAATCAGTTAATGAAAATAGAAATAATATGTTAGTTTATGCTCAAGAAATTAGAGCAGAAGAAAAAGGTGCTTATACTGGTGATGTTTCTATTCCAATGATTAAAGGCTATTCTATTCAAGGTGCATTAGTTGGTCACTCTGAAAGAAGAAGCTATCATGGGGAAACTAATTCTAGTTGTAACGCCAAAATCAAGGCATTAATTGCTAATAACTTAGGTGTAATCTATTGTGTTGGTGAAACATTAGCTGAATATGAAGCAAATAAAGCTTTAGATGTTATTTCTACTCAAATTAAAGAAGGCTTAAATGGAGTTAGTAAAGATGATATGAAACAAGTTATCATCGCTTATGAACCTGTATGGAGTATTGGTACAGGCAAAAATGCCTCAAGTCAAATAGCTGAAGATATTTGTAAATTTATAAGAAATCTTATAAAAGATAGTTATGGTGAAGATGTTAGTTCAAAGGTTGCTATTTTATATGGTGGATCAGTTAAACCTAACAACATTCATGATTATTTATTACAAGAAGATGTCGATGGCGCTTTAGTTGGTGGAGCAAGTTTAAAGGCTGATTCTTTTGAAGCTTTAATCGAAAATATTTAATATTTACTTATTAAAAGTTAATTAAGTCCCTTATTTTTAATAGGGGGCTTTTTATTAAAAATATTTTTGCTATAATATCAATGATTAAAAGGAGGTTTTATATGGAAATTTATAATCCTGAGGAAAAAGAAAATTACAAAGTAAAAGCAAGCGGTCAAATGGAAACTACACTTAATTTAGTTAAAGTTTATGTGTTTTTCGCAATAGGTTTACTTATTACTTGTGCCATGATATTTGGTTTTCAACCATTATTAAAAGCAATAGTAAACGGTTTTAAAATTACTACACCTTATAAAAATATTTATGCAGGAACTTTAATTGGATTTTGTATTGCCTTGATGATATTTGGAATTATGTCTAGTATGTCAATATTAGTAAATAAAGCTTGGTATATTGGTGCGTGTTATTTTTTATACGCAATTAGCTTTGGTGGGGCGATGTCTTCACTTACTAATTGGTTAGACACTAATGTTATTGGTTTAGCATTTGGAGTTAGTGGTGGCGTATTTATTTTATGCGGAATCATAGGAGTTCTTACTAAAGGTAAACTTAGTAAATGGGGTAATTTTGCATTTATGTTAACATTTGGATGCTTAGTTATTTCTTTAGTAAATATATTCTTAAGAAGTAATACACTTTCTTGGATTGTTTCTTTTGCTATATTAATTGTATTTTTATTAATCACTGCTATTGATATTGATAGAGTACATCAAATGGCAGCTGAAAAATGTTTTACCAATAATAATTGCTTAGCCTTATATGAAGCATATTGCTTATATGCTGATTTTGCTGTAATCTTTACATACATTATTAGAATTATTGCAGCATCAAAAAGAGATTAATTAAAAGGAGAGAAAACATGGATTTAGATAGATATGTTGAATTTATGCAACAAGAAGCTAATTTAGCTGGTCAAGAAAGAATCCGTGCTAAAGATATAGAACAAGTTAATACTTTCTATAAAATGATAGTTGATAAAAAAGGCTATGATGATTCGTTTGCGTATATGAATAAACATCTTGATGTTTTATTAAATTATGCACCTCATTTAACTTTACAACTATATTTAAGTTTATGTTCTACTAATATTGAATCCCAAGTAGGGATAGTTTCCTATTTACAATCTTTATTAAATAGGGAAGATATACCTGCTAAATCATATTCAGTTATTAATAGTTATTTATCTATATTTAAAGAAAAAGAAACTACACCTCCATCTTCTAATATGGCTTCTGATGAAAAAATATTACAAGCATTAGATACATTAACCCCTCAAAAGGTACAATCAGTTGTAGTGATGATATCACTTAGATTACAACTTGGAGAAAACTTAGATTATTTTATAAATCTAATGAATCCATTTATGCTATCTAATAAAGATCCTATGTTAAAACTACAATTAGTAATTGCTTTAGCTCAAATATGTAATAAATATCCTGCTAACATACCTTTAAAACTAAAAATGAATGAAGATACATATAATATAGTTTTAGATGGTAGCTTAGACTTAAATACAGATACATTTATTAAATTAGAGACCTATTATGTAAATCAACTTCAAGTTCCTAGTGGACCAAAAGAATTGGTACTATCAACTGCGAGTATGTATAGAGTCATGAATTATAATAAAAAAGAAGTACTTAATACAGAAGCTGATATTAAATCATTTGCTTTAGCTGTATTAGAAATGTTTAATATGAATGCAATGCTATTTCAACCTAATCTAGTGTTTTCAATTAAAATACCAGATGAATATAGAAATAAACAAGGATATATAGAAGAAAAAAAATTAGTTACCCAAGTTTATAAATCAAATTTCTAAGTAAACCATCTAGCCTGGCTAGATGGTTTTAACAATATATATAATATAAATAATAT
>CAVFIT010000042.1:0-2275 GCA_963622735.1 Phocaeicola dorei
GATTTAGCCTGCAGTCCTATTGTCTGGAATTTAAATTTTGAAGAAGTTTTAAATTCGTTAAATAACAAGAAAAAAGAAAAAGAAATCATAAAACAATTTAAGTCTATAATTAAAATATCGCCATTTAAACAAACATATAAAACTGTAATTATATTAATGGATAAATATTCTAAAAACATTAGACAAATTGGAGAATTAAAAAGTAGTCTAAAAGGATTATTCCCTAATGAAATTCAATCATTAGACTCACTTTTACAACTTCATAAAGCCTATCAATATATTCAAGAATATACAATTTATAAAAATTCTCATCCTTCTTTAAACTTTGATAATGAATTTATTAATAATATCTTCTCCTCTAAAGATTATTATTTACAGTTTAAAGAAAACTTTGAATTGCTTAAAAAATCAAAAGAAGAACTAAATGAAGCTTTAGAAAAATTAAACGTATTAATAAAAATTGATAATTCGATGATTGTTAAATCTAATTACGATGATGTCATTAAATTTTTAGACAATTTATTGTCAGGTCCAAAATCAAAATTTGTATCAACCTTAAAACTTAATAAATTAATCGATAAATCATCGTCATTTTTAAAAGATAGTTTAATTCAATCAGGTCCTAATTTAAAAAATTTCAAAGCCAATTATTTAGCGTCTATCTATCAATATTCTATTTTGTTTGATTTTAATAAAACAGGTGGAATGAAATCAGTTGAAGAAGGATATAAAATTTTACAAGAATATTATTTAAAATCCACTAAAGATTTAGAAAAAATTGATGTTGAATTATTTAGAACATTTGATGAATTAAAATTCTCATTAGTTGCTGCCCCTTCTTATAATCAATTGTTAAAGCAATATAAGCAAGAATATCAAGCAAGTTCTTTTTATAGTATATATAGAGGTATGAGTGTTCTTGGTAATTTATATTATCATTTAGCACCTTTAGAAGTTTTAAACATCAAAAACTCTATTTATTTAGCAAATTACAAATTTGATTTAGCGATTATTCAATATGATTCTTCCTTTTCATTAGAAGAAATTTACTATGCTTGTAAATTAGCAAATAAAGTTATAGTAATAGAAAATAATGATGATTGTATAAGCGAAAAAGTTCCTTTATTAACATTTAACTTAAAAGAAGATTTAACTGAATATAATTCTTTTAATCAAATAGGTGAAATCGCTAGAAGACAAATTAATCTCGCTTTTAAAAGACATAATATTAAGTTAGTAAAAAGAAAAGCAATTTCTTCTGAAATTACTTTAGGTTGTTATTTTGAAATAAATAATCAAAAATATGCGTTAAATATTGAATATAATAATCATACCTTAACCAATAAACAAACTACTTTAATAACTAATTTTTTGTATTACAATTATAAAATAAAAACTACATATTTATATTTAATTCCATTTTTAATCTATCAAGATTTAAATGTTTCTTTGATTTATTCTAACGCTAAAATAATTACTTCTAGCGAATATTTAAACAATCAAAAAATTAGGAATTTATCCTATCAGCAACAGCAACAGATTAATTATTTTGCGACTTTAGATAATATAGATAAATCATTTAAATTATATTCTCCTACAGATAGAAACTTAGATAATCAATTAAGAAGATCTTCTTTACAAACAAGATCTATTCAAGAAATATCTTATCTAGAAATAAGTAATGGTATTATTACTTATTTAGTAGATTTTGAATATCTTTCTATTCAAACTTTATTAACTAGACTTTCTAAAATTGTAGGAACTACTACTGAAGACATAGATTTTATTGTGCTTTTTAGAAAAGCTTGTAATTATTTAAAAGAGAAAAATAAAGTCATTGAAAAAGACAACCGCTTATATTTAATAAGATAGTTGTCTTTATAATTTTTTGATATATTGTTTATTTATCTTTTATTTCTTTTTTCGATTAATTCTAAATAATCTCTAGGATCGGCTCTGTATTTTTTGCATAAGGCCATTATAAAGTCAATAATATTCCATATTTCACCTACGCCAATAAAGTTAGCTAAAAACTTAATGCAAAACATTTTTAAGCCTTTTCCTTTTAAAGCATAGAACTTATCAATACCAAACCATCCTAAGAAGAATATAATAAGTACTAATTTTATATCAATTTTTTCTTCTTCCATAATTATCTCCTAACTATCTTCTTAATTATAAAGATATAACTAAATTTTATCAATAATTTAATACTTTTTATTAAAGTAATAAATTGATAAAACAAATACAATAGGTGCGATAAAACAAAAGAAAT
>CAVFIT010000043.1:0-6746 GCA_963622735.1 Phocaeicola dorei
GTAGAATAATATAAATCCTTATCTTTTAATATGAATACATCTTTTGAATCAACTTTCATTTTTCATCTCCTTTAAATTAATAGTATTAAGCTTTTAATTCAACTTTTAATTTTTTAGTAACTGATGAAATAATATCATTTAATATTTTATTAATTTCTTCATCAGTAAATGATTTATCCTCTTTAATTAAGTAAATAGCAAAAGCATAGCTTACTTCACCATTTTTAGAAAATACATCAAATATTTTAACATCGAGAATATATTTACTAGCGCTTTTCTTAATTTCAGAAATAATAGAAGAACATGTAACTTCACTATCTATTATCTTAAAAGCTAAATCTCTTCTAATTGGTTGTAAGCTATTAAGAGGCTTACATTTTAATTTAGAAGTCTTTTGAGAAATTAAAGCATGTAAATCTAATTCACAAACAACCATATCTTTACTAAAATATTGAGGATTTAAATGACCAAAACTACCTACTAAAGTCTTTCCTAAATATACATCTGCTGATTTATATGGATGTAAGTTAGGATTTTTAGATCTAACTAATGTGTAACGTTTTTCATCTAATCCAATTATTTGAGTTATATTTTCAAATAGACCTTTAGCGTCGTAAAAATTAGATTGATGCTTACTAATCATATCTTGATTATGAATTTCACCTGATAATATAAATGCTAAATATTGTCTATTTCCTTTTAATGTATCGATATTTGATATTTCAAATAAGGCAATATCATCGTTTTTTCTATCAATATTGTAATTAGCAACATTATATAAACTAGATAACAAATCAGATCTTATATACATATGATCTTCACTGATAGGATTTAATAATTTATAAGATTCTTCATTATCAAATACTCTAAGTTGTCTATCTAATTTAGAATTTACTAATGAATAAGAAATTACTTGGCTTAAGCCATTTTCAACTAAAACTTGTCTGATTTTCTTTTCTTTTAATTGATATTCATCTAAACAAGCAAACTTTTGAGGCATATTATTAACTGAATATGTATATAAAGATGTATCAGTAGAATTTGTTCTAAATACTTCCTCATCGATATCGCATTGATTAATTAAATCTAATCTGAATTTATCAAAATAAATAGTTCCTTTACCACTATTATCTAAATCATATTTTAAATAGAAACTATCTAAAATAGATTTAATAGTACTAACATCAAATTTAGAACCTAAATGATGGTTTAATTTTTCTACACTAAAGTTAAATCCACCTTCTAAAGGATCAACATTATTATATGATGAATAGCCTAAGTATTTATAATTAGGTAAATATTTATTAAATAAAGACATAGTGACATTTAAATTATATATACCTAAATAAGGATTAACGCCTTTAATAAATAAATTAGATGAAGCCGAAGCTAAACCAAGTCTATTTGAAGTATGTCTAATATTTGCGTAATAAAAATTAGCAGCTTCTATACCAATATGGGTGGTTTTCTCATCGACTTTTACTCTAGAAGTACCATTAATACCTGCAATACACATTACTTCTTTATTTTTATTACATATTACTAAATCATCTTTAATAATTGAATATTCTTTTTCATCTAAAGCAATAACTTTAGTTTCAATATCATCTCTTACTTCTAATAAGTTACCTTCTAATTTATCAAGATCATACATATGTAAAGGTTGACCAGTTAATAACATAGATAAATTACCTAGATCAACAATTAATGAAATAGTTCTAATTCCACATGTTCTTAAATATGAAACTAAATCTAAAGGTGATTTAACATTATGATCAACATTTAATTCAACAAAGTTAAATAATTTACATTTACTAGAAGTAGAATTTACTTTATATGAAGATAATTTAGATTCAAAATCAAAGTCTTCTATTGGATATAATTTAGTATTAAATAAAGAAGAAATTTCTCTAGCTAAGCCTAAATGTGATAAACAATCAGGTCTATTAGGTAATATGTTAATATCTAATGCATAATCAGATAAACCTAATCTATCTAAAATATTAGTATCGCCTACATTAAAAGAATCGTCTAAAACACATATTCCTTTAGCGTTTTCTTCATCAAGTAAGTTTTTATCAACACCAAGTTCAGAAAGTGAACAGCACATTCCATTACTAACTTTACCTCTAATTTCACCTTTTCTAATGGTTAAATTAATTCTAGGTAAGTTAGCACCAACTTGAGCAACAATAACTTTTTGATCTTTTTTAACATTAGGAGCACCACATACAATATCTAATACTCCATTTTGTCCAACATCTACTTTTAAAACATGTAAATGGTCTGAATCAGGATGAGCTTCACATGATAATACTTTACCAACTACTAAGTTAGTTGCTTCACCAACTTTAGAATACCCTTCAACTTCAAAACCAGAAAAAGTTAATCTATCAACTAATTTTTCAACACTAATTGAAGATAAATCAACTAATTTTGATAATAAATTATATGAAAATACCATAATAGATTACTCCTCTTTTACAAATTGATTTAAGAAAGTTATATCATTATTAAAAAACTTTCTGATATCATCAACACCATATTTAAGCATTGCTAAACGTTCAATTCCTACCCCAAAAGCGAATCCTTGATATACTTCAGGATCAAAACCATTAAGTTTTAAAACATTAGGATGAACCATACCAGCACCTAAAACTTCAATCCAACCGGTATCTTTACATAAACTACATCCTTTACCACCACATTCAAAGCATGATACATCAGCTTCAATACTAGGTTCAGTAAATGGAAAATAAGAGGGTCTAAATCTAACCTTTCTAGATTCACCAAACATATATTGTAAAAATTCAGTTAAAGTTTGAGTTAAACAAGCTAAGTTAACATCTTTAGAAATAACTAAACCTTCACATTGAGAAAATTGATGAGAGTGAGTTCTATCATCATCTCTTCTATAAGTTTTACCTGGACAAATAATTTTAATAGGACTATTATGATCAGATTCTTGCATTACATGGGCTTGAATACCACTAGTTTGACTTCTTAAAAGTAAATCAGAATTAATATAGAAAGTATCTTGCATATCTCTAGATGGATGGTCTTGAGGAATATTTAAAAACTCAAAATTGAATTTTTCTAATTCAACATCACTACCTTGTTTAACTTGATAACCTCTTTGTAAGAAAAAGTCTTCAATTTGATCAATAATTAATTGAACTGGGTGATAACTTCCCTTACAGACTTTATAGCCAGGTAAAGTTATATCAATTTTATCATTTTCAATTTTATTTTTAATTTCTTGTTCTTCAATTTCTTTTAATTTAGAATCAAATAATTCATTTAATTTAGCCTTAGTAACATTAATTTTTTTACCAAATTCAGCTTTTAAAGAATTATCAAGAGTTCTAAGTTGACCCATTAAAGCATTTAATGGAGATGTTTTTCCTAAATATTTAGCCTTTAAATTAGCTAAATCTGCTTTTGTTTTAGCTTTAGAAGTAGAAGTATTTGCTTCAGATACTATTTGTTCAAAATTATCCATTTTTAACTCCTATCTATTTTAGTTATTTTCTTGATTAAAATCGTTATCATTTTCTTCATTTTCATTAGAAGATGATTGATTATTTAAGTTCTTAAAGAAATTAGGTAAAATATCATCATCTTTAGAAAACGCATTATTTTCTTGATTAGAAACTTGAGCAGGATTTGTATTATCTAAGCTAATAGAAGATGTTGATTGTTCAGTTTGAATAGAATCACCATTTCTATTAATAATTGTATTAGAAGTAGTTGTACCATTTATAATATCAATTTCATTAGAAAAATCAGTAGCAATAACACTAACTAACATTTCATCACCAAATTGAGGATTTGTTTGAATACCAAATTTGATATTTACATCACCACCTGCAATTTCAGTAATATATCTAACAGCTTCTTGAGCTTCATCTAAGGTAACTGATTCACCACCAACAACATTAACAATAGCTGTTTTACTTCCTCTAATACTTGTTTCTAATAATGGACAGCTAATAGCATTTGCAGCAGCGATATTTGCCTTACCTTCACCACTACCTGTACCAAATCCAATTAAAGCCATACCTTTATTTTCAAGTGTTGATTTAACATCAGCAAAATCAAGATTAATAATACCTGGCAATAAAATTAAATCTGTAATTGTTTTAACAGATTGAGCTAATACTCTATCAGCCTCACTAAAAGCTTCAGAGATAGATTTTTTACCATTCATAAACATTAATTTATCATTAGAAATAATAATTAATGAATCAGCAGCTTCTTTTATTTTTAAAATACCTTCACTTGCTTTTTTAATTCTTGCATTACCTTCAAAAGTAAATGGTCTAGTAACAATAGCAAGAGTTAAAGCTCCGTTTTCTTTAGCAATTTCACATACAATAGGTGCAGCACCAGTTCCAGTTCCTCCACCTTCACCACATGCGACAAATACCATATCATAATTAGAAACTATGTTTTTAATATCTTCTTTACTGGCTTCAGCAGCTAATTTACCAATTTCAGGATTTCCACCTGCACCAAGACCTTTTGTAATTTCTTCGCCTAAGACTAAACGATTAGGTGATTTAGATGTAGCCAAAGCTTGAGCATCAGTATTAAATACCCAAAAATCTATTTTATCAGCCATACCTTGATCTACCATGGCGTTTACAGCATTAGAGCCACCTCCGCCTACACCTACAACTAAAATTTTAACATATGCTTCAAATGCATCTAAATTAATCATATATTTATTACTCTCCTTTTATAATTTTTCTGTAGAATCATCATCTATACTATGAATAGAAATTGTTCTTGTAGTTGAAGTAGAAGAAATTGAATTTGTTCTAGTAAATCCAATAGCGCTAACTCTTGAATAATTTTTTAATTGATAAGTATCAAAATAATAAATCATACTAACTAAATTTGTAAATTCACTTCTTCTTGCCCCAAATGAAACTGGAGTAAATTTAGTGCATCTAATATTTAATTGACTACCTAAATAATTAACTAAATTATATAAATTACTTCCTTCTCCATATACAACAATATTTTGTCTGTAATCATTTGTATATCCACTTAAATAAGAATAAATATTATTATACAAAATATTTAATGAATTAATTATAACTTCATTTATTTGAGTTATAGTATGACCGTATTTAGTTTTAAATTCAAAATCAGGCTCTTTGCTATTTCCATATACTCTTTTATAATATTCAGCTGTTTCATAATCAACATGAAGATTATCCATCAATGCTTGAGTAATTTTATTATATCCATAAACAAAATGGGTAGATTCTTTAACCTTTCCATCATATACAATAGATAAATATGTAGCTTCATTTTGAAAATCAACAAGTATGAAATTTTTTAAGTTTGGATCAAAACCATTTATATATTTATTACATGCATTAGGAATAAAACATGTTCTTTTTACTCTAATATTACATGAATTAAATACTCTTAATACTTCTTCATAATAATCTCTAGCAACAAAAATAGCGTCTCCATCCATTGCTAACACTTTGCTTCTAGTACCTCTTGGATATTCTTTATATGATTTACCATCATCAGTATTAAATGAATTTATAGAAAGATCACAAATAGATAAATCCGGATAATTAAAGCCATTTCTAAATTTATTTTCTAGATTAATAGAATCATAATCTTCAATAACACCTTCTGTAGAAGTAACAGCAGTAGAATCGTTTTTACTTTCTATTTTAAATCTACATGGATAAAAACCAAGATAAACTTCTGATATATCTATACCTAGTTCATGTTGAACATTTTGAATTAATTCAGATAATCCTATACTAGTTTCATCTAAATCAGAAATATGATCATTAACTAAATATCCACGATTAGATTCAACCGCATGCAAAACATGTACTTTATTTTTAAAATAATAACCGACTATCAATTTGATTGAACTTGATGATATTTCTACACAGCAAATAGTGTTTTCCATTTTTAAAAACCTCGTCATATTATTTTATCATATATATGATAAAAATAGATAAATAAAGACTTTAAAATTATAAATTACTTTTTCATCAATAAATTAATTTATAGTTAGTCTTATCATTAACTAATTCAATAACATTAAATGAATATTGAATTTGATTTCTAAATATACTTTTTGAAATATTAAAAGTAAGTTTTAATGTTTGATTTGAATTAACTTTTTGATCAAAATTAAAGTAATTAAGACTAATTCCTTTATCGTTTTTATAAAGTAAATGTAATTTATTCATCGATAATTTAAATAATGATTTATCCATTTCAACATAAAAAATAGGTGTAGTAAACCCATAACCAAACGGTTCAAACTCTTCTACTATATCAAATAATTCTCTACTTAATTCATTTATATCAAGTTTAATATATGTTTTTAATTCTATACTTGGTTTACTTATTTCAACTTGATTAATTATTTCTTGTTTTATATTATCAAAATCACAAGCTCTAATTGATAAACCAAACGCAAATGGATGTCCTCCAAAAGCTAAAAACTTATCTTTTAAAGGTAATAAAGCAGAATAAATATCAAATCCAGAAATAGATCTTCCTGATCCAACTAATTCCTGTTTTGATTCATCTTTATATGCAAATAAAATAGCGTTCTTATTAGTTTTAAATATATAATCATTAACAATACCGCCTATTAAACCAATGGGAATATCATCAATTATTTGAATTGCAATCTTACTAGAAGAATAATCATATTTTAAATTTTCTTTACATTTTTTAATAATCTCAATTTT
>CAVFIT010000043.1:6756-22850 GCA_963622735.1 Phocaeicola dorei
CTCAATTTTAGAAGTGTTTACTTGTTTAATAAAATTATAATATTCGACTAGCTTTTTATCATCTTCACATATTAAAAATCTAACACCATTATTATTTTTATGTGCAATATTTACTCTTCCTAAACTATTTAATAAAGGTACTATCTTATATGATATATCTGATGAATTAATAGGATAATTTAATAAATTAGATAAATAATATGCTTTATTATCTTTAATTTCAAATCCATCCATATTCCCATATAAAAGCAAATTAAACTGTTTAAACTTTAATTTATTAATACTATTAATAGCGTGTTTTAAGATTAATAAATTCATATCAGTTACTTCCATCATATCAGAAATAACTGCTATACCAGCTAAACTAACTATATATTCATCATATTCACCTACTAACCCATAATAAACTAACATAGCTAAAAACGCTGCAGAAATATTATATATAGTATATTCACCTACTTTTTGATGAATGATGTAATTAGTATTAGGTAGTTTATTTTCAACAATTTCATGATGATCAATAATAACTACATCTATATTTAAACTTTTAGCATATTCAATTTCATCAAACTTAGAAATACCATTATCAACTGTAATTATTAATTTATATCCTTTTTTATAGAACTGATCTATCATGTCTTTAGTTAAACCATAACCTTGATTATATCTAGAAGGGATAAAATATCCAACATCCAAATTTAATTTTTTAAATGCTAAAACTAAGATTGAAGTTGATGTCATTCCATCTACATCATAATCACCATAGATAACAATCTTAGTTTTATTTTTAATACATTCTTTTAAATAAGAAATAGTCTTAGAAAATCCATTAAAATATTTAAAAGGATCTTTAACAAAAGATAAAGGCCTATCAATTTGACGGGCCTTTAAATCTATTTCACTAAGATTATAATAATTTAATAATCTAGTTTTAATATCCATATTTTAGAAATCATTAATACCTGGAACTGTTGCTTCACAAGGTTCATTTTTGTTTTCAATAACATTAGGTTTCTTTCTACGAATCCATTTAATTTTAATTGTTTTGAATTTGATATCGTGTTTTAAATAGGCATAATCATAACCAGATGCAAATAACATATAGAAATAACTGATACAAGCCATAATAATTAAAATTAAACCTAATGAGAATAAGCTTGATCCACCGCTAAATATACAAACTAAGCCAACAATAACACTAGCTAAATGAGTGATTGTACATGGTAAGAAAGCTTCTTTATATGCTTGGTTATATAATTTAATTTGATCTTCAAATGGAGCTCTAGAAGCTTTATTTTCTTTCTTAAGTTCTCTAAATCTTTGGAAGATAGGGACAAATGATAATGAAGAAATTAATAAGCCAATATATACACCATATGTCGCATATGAGTTAAATGGAATTCTAGTTAATGCCATTAATGATAATGTTAAACCATATTCTATTGCTAATAATATGCCAACTTGAGTAAATGCATAAAAACCAAAATATAATAAATATAAAGCGATAATAAATACAATTAATAATCCACTTGCTAGATAGAAATAGTAATTGTTATGTTCAATTTGACCATTACTAGAAGTAGAAATTGTACATCCAACAGATGTATTTTGATATAACTTAATACCAAATTGGTTAGAAATAGCATAAGTTTGTAATGTAGCTTTTTGATCTGTTGTTAATTCAGTATTTAATAATAATGAAATATAAGTAGTATATGTTTTTAAATTGTTTGAATCAAATGTTTCTACTCTATTAAAGGTATAACTTGTAACATTATTGGATGTAAATCCAACTGTTTTTAAATCAGAGGAAGAATCAATATTATTTGCAAATTGAGTATATGTAGTATAAGTATCTGAATCAGAAACTTCCCTATCAGTAACAAATTGAATATCAACTCTATATTGATTTGAATAATCTAATGAATTATTGAAGATGTTATTTGAGCCTTTAGTTAAGCCAAATGTCATAAATGTAGCTATTACAATTACACATGTTGCAACTAATACACCTAAATTAATCTTCTTTCTTTTTGAAACTTTTTCAGTATTGATAAATTCTTTATTTTCAATTTTAGCTTCAGTTTTAGTAGTAATAGTAGATTCAACGCCTAATAAACGTAAATTTTGATTGAGTTTAGGTGATGTGAATATCCAATAAGATTGCCATTTTGTTAAATAATAAGAAACAATTGTGGAAAAAATTGAACCGATAACTAAATAGCCACAAAATACTTTTATCATTCCTTGTCCTACAAAGAATGTAAATAATGAGACAAAGAATACTAATCCACCTAAAATTAAATTAATTCTAAATGATTTTCTAAATCCTTCATAGTGACTTTTTTCAATTGATCTTCCCTTTTTATATTCTTGTTGAATTCTAGTAAATGTATAAACAACAACAAACAATGAAGTAATAATTGTAAATAATGAAGCGATACATGTAATAGGAGTAAATACAAATCCAACAAAGTTAGATACAAGTAAGGTAAACATTGTACTTACTGTTATTGATAAACCAGCAATTAAACCATTTAAAGAGAAAGCTAAAATAAGTCCAATAAATAAGAGTAATAAACCAACACCACTACCAATTAATAAACTATTTCTAGCATTTGTTGGTAAAGTAGGATTAATTCTATTATCGTAAAGCTTTTTTACATCAAATCCATAGTCGTTAGCGTTTCTAGCATTTACATAAGATCTAGCAGAAGCGATTGTAAATGAATTTCCGTCTTCATCAGAATTAACTTTTATATAACCGACATCATCGCCATCAGCTAAAGAATAATCATCTGTAGATAATACAGCAATAATTTTCTTTTGAACATCTTGATAAGCATCAATTTTATTTGTAGAATCCCCGTAAGCTTTTATATATGTATCATCATCAGTTTTATTAGCCCATACGTAGATATTCTTTTTTAAATTTTCATCAGAAATAGAATCGTTTTTAGCAACAAATTCATTCCACTTAGCAGTATTACCAATTACAAACTTAGGTTGAGGAGTGGTTCCATCATAATCAAGAACCATTGTATTATCTTGACTGCCCTTTAAATCAGAATATGAAACTACATCGTTATTACTATTTGAAAATGTTAAGACTGTATTTGAAGCTATAACTCTTACAATGTTATTATATTCAGCTTCAGTATTTGTAGATAATTTAACTCTAACTTGGCCTGAACTAGAATCATCACCTAAAACTACTTCAACATTAGAATTATTGACACCAGCTTTATCTAATCTAGCAGATACTTTACTAGCTATATCATCTCTAGAAAGATTAATTCCTTCGTTTCGTTTAGTAAGTTGTAAGACTACTTCTCTAGAATTTGTATATTCTAAAGATAAATTATTTGATTCATAAATTGATTGAACATTGAATACAACCATTACAACTAATGATAGTACCATGCATATAAAGGCCCATACTCTTCTCATATTTTTATTTTCTCCAGTATCTAAAACGATATACGTTATTTACTTTATCATTTAACAACCAAAAATACAAGTTAATATATATAATATATATTACTTTTTTAATTAATGTAAAATGAACTTTAAATTTTAATAAATTTGATCTTGCTTATTATATTTATTTAATCTATCTAGGTGTTGATAAGCTTTTAAAGTAGCTACTCTACCTCTACTTGTTCTATTTAGCATTCCTATTTTAACTAAATATGGTTCATAAACATCTTCTAAATTAACACTATCTTCACCAATAGCAATAGCGATGTTATTTAATCCAGTAGGTTTACCATTATATCTATCTATTAAAGTCAATAAATATTTTCTATCAATTTCAGTTAAACCAAATTCATCAATTCCTAAATTAGATAGAGCTTTATGACAAATTTCTCCACTAATAAAATCACAATTTAAAAAAGTAGCATAATCTCTAACTCTTCTAAATAACCTATTAGCAATTCTAGGTGTTCCTCTTGATCTTGAACCAATCATATAACAAGCTTGAGTATCTATTGGAAAATTTAACACTTTACTAGTTCTAGAAACAATTTGAATTAAATCTTCAATACTATAATATTCAAAATGTCCTAAAATGCCAAATCTATCTCTAAGTGGAGATGATAATGAACCAGCTTTAGTAGTAGCACCAATTAAAGTAAATGGAGGCAAAGGAATATTAATACTTCTTGCTTGAGTGTCTTTTCCTACTACCACACTTAAATTGAAGTCTTCCATTGCTCCATATAAAACTTCTTCAACAACGCTAGGAATTCTATGTATTTCATCTACAAATAAAATATCCCCAGGATTTAAAGTAGATAATATACTAGCTAAATCCCCTGTTCTTTCTAAAGAAGGACCATTAACCAATTTAATATTAGCGTTCATATTGTTAGCAATAATGTAAGCTAAAGTGGTTTTCCCTAGTCCAGGAGGGCCATAAAGTAAAACATGGTCTAAAGGTTCATCTCTTTTTTTAGCAGCAGAAATGTATATTTTCATCTCTTCTTTAATAGTCTTTTGACCGATGTATTCATTAAGTGATTGAGGTCTTAAATTTAGATCAATGTCTTCTTCTTTATCATTTTGATCTAATAAATTATCATTAATTAAATTCATTTTATTTATTATTTAATTTTTTTAGACCATAAGTAATATATTCTTCACATGTCATATTACCTTGTCTAACATCTTTAAAAGCAAGATTTATTTCTTTAAGTGTAAATCCAAATGATTTTAATGCTTGTATAGCATCATCTAGATTTTGATCTCCACTAACATTAGAATCAAGATTTATTTTACCTTTTAAATCTAATATTATTTGAGTGGCAGTTTTAGGTCCAATTCCAGGTAGAGATTTTAAAAATAATAGATTAGATGAATTAATTGCATTAACTAATTCTTCTAATTTACATGTTCCAAGTAAAGATATTGCACTTTTTGGTCCTACACCTTTAACTCCTATTAATTTAGTAAATAACATTTTTTCTTCAAAGGTTTTAAATCCGACTAAATATTGTTCATCTTCTCTTACAAAAAATGATGTATATACTAAATATGTTTGATTAATTATATAATCTTCAGGATGAGAAACTAAAACTTGATAGCCGATATTATTTACATCGATAACTATTGATCCTTTTTGATGAATTACTACTTGGCCTTTTAAATAAAAATACATAATTTACTTTCTATTATCTTGTATAATAAGTATATAATACTTATGTATAAGAAACTATGTTTATTATATGATATTCTAGTTAATAAATAAAGTGATTATACTCATTTAAAAAAATAGATAAAAATATGAAAAAATAATGAAAGGATTATTAAAATGAAAGTCTTATTATACCTAGAAAATATGAAAATGATGTCTGCTAGTGGAATAGGAAGAGCTATTGCTCAACAACAAGTTGCACTAAAAGAAAACAATGTTGAATTCACATTAAATAAGAGAGATAGTTATGATATAGCTCATATTAATTCATATACATCTGGATCATATCATTTAATGAGAAAACTTCAAAAAAAAGGATATAAAGTAATTGTCCATGCTCATTCTACTCATGAAGATTTAAAAAATTCATTTAGACTAATATGGATGTTACAACCTTTTTATAACTTCTTATTAAATAGAATGTATTCTCATGCTGATTTAGTATTAACTCCTACTCCATATTCAAAATCACTAGTTGAAAAATACAAAGGTGTTAATACTAAAATCATCCCTATTTCTAACGGTATAGATTTAAAAGCCTATGAATATAATCAAGAATATGTCGATGAATTTAAAAAATATTTTTCTATAAAAGAAGGTGAAAAAGTTGTAATAGGTGTAGGCTTTTATTTTAAAAGAAAAGGTATAGATGACTTTTTTGAAGTAGCCAGAAAATTCCCTACTGTTAAATTTATTTGGTTTGGTCATCTTTCTAAAATTTTAACTTCTTCTTATGTTAATAGATGCATTAGACATAAGCCTAGAAACTGCATTTTACCTGGTTATATCAAAGGAAATATTATTAAAGGTGCATATTCATATGCTTCATGTATGTTATTTCCCACTAGAGAAGAAACAGAAGGTATTGTTACTTTAGAAGCTTTAGCAAGTAAATGTCCTTTAATTGTTCGTGATCACCCTGTTTTTAATCCTTGGTTAGAAAATAATGTTAATTGTTACAAAGGTAATTCTATAGAAGAATTTACTAAATTAGTTGAACACTGTTTAAGTACTAAAGATAAAAATATAGTAAATAATGGCTATGAAGTTGCAAAACAACGTGACTTAAAAATAATTGGTGAACAATTAAAAAAGATCTATGAAGATCTTTTACAAACAAAGACTAACAAATAATGGTATTAGTCTTTATCTTCTACATATTCAAATTCAAAGTCATTAATTCTAACAATTGAACCCGATTTAGCACCTAGTTCTTTTAACTGTTCATTAATACTTAATGAATTTAAATAGCTAAAGGCCTTCATTAGACCTTGTTCAGATTTTAAATTAAGTTTAGCAATATAGTCTTCAACTTCTTGACCACATATTTCATAATGATTAGGCGATTTTCTAAAGATTTTGAAAATTGTCTTTTCTTTTGGAGTATAAGAATATGTTTCTTCATTTTCTTCACTTGGTTTATATAAAGTAAATGGTTTAGTTTCCATAATTAGTTCATAGGCTTTTCTTAGTAATGGATTTAAACCAATTCTTTGATTTGCAGATATTTCAAATATTGGGTATTTATCTTTATATTTTTCCTGAATTTTCTTTTTGAAGATTTCAGCTTTTTCTTTTGCACCTTCTTCATCCATTTTATTTAAAGCGATGATCATTGGTCTTTTTAATAAATCAAGATTATATGAATTTAATTCATTATTAATTTTTTCAAAATTAGTAAATGGATCTCCTTCAGGATAGTTAACATCTACTACATGAATAATTACTCTACATCTTTCAATATGTCTTAAGAAAATAAAGCCTAGGCCTTTTCCTGAGCTTGCTCCTTCAATAAGTCCAGGTAAATCAGCGATTACAAAATCCTCCCCACTAGGAAGCATAACTGTTCCAAGCATTGGTTCAAGTGTAGTAAAGTGGTATTCAGCTATTTTAGGCTTAGCGTTACTTACAACACTAAGTAAAGTGGATTTACCAACACTAGGAAGACCTACTAAGCCACAATCAGCAATTAATTTTAATTCTAAAATTAAGGTTTTCTTTTCACCTGGTTGACCATTTTCAGAAATATGAGGGGCACGATTAGTAGGCGAAGCAAAACATCTATTACCTCTTCCACCTTTTCCACCCTTACATGCTAAAAATTCCATATTTGGCTTATTTAAATCAGCGATAATATTGTTATTTTCGTCATAAATTACTGTACCTGTAGGGACAGTTAAATAAATATCAGGTGCGTATTTACCATTAGAATTTTTCTTATGGCCATTATCACCATCTTCAGCTTTTACTTTAATAGCATGACGATAATTAGAAAGGGTGTTTATACCATCTTTACTTACAAAATAAATTGATCCACCTTTTCCACCGTTTCCTCCATCAGGGCCACCATATTCTACACATTTTTCTCTTCTAAAAGAAACAGAACCATCTCCACCTTTACCTGATTGAAGATATATTTTAGCTCTATCAATAAACATATATAAACTCCTTTCTTTTTCTTTAAAAAAGGCCCTTAAATAAGGGCCATATAGTTTTGATTAATTAGTCGTTATTAACAGGATAGACAGAGACCTTTTTACGATCTTTACCTAAATGTTCATATTTAACAACACCATCAACTCTTGCAAAGATAGAATCATCTTTAGCAACAGAAGTATTTAATCCAGCATGGATTTTTGTACCTCTTTGACGATAGATGATTGAACCAGCTGTACAAAATTGACCATCAGCAACCTTAGCGCCTAATCTTCTACCAGCAGAATCACGTCCGTTTTTAGTAGAACCGACACCCTTGTGGGAAGCAAATAGTTGTAAATCTAATCTTATTTCCATAATTATATTCCTTTCCTAGTCACAAATAACTTTTACATTATTTGGATAATTTTTACCAATAAATTTTAGCTGAGATATTAATACTTCTAATACAGTATTGTCATATGTAGATAATTTCTTAATTACTTCTATATAGCCTTTACCTTCAGAATAAGAATATTTAATATTCTCTTTTTCTTTAATAGCATTAAGACTACCTAAGAAACATGTAGAAACACCTGCACAAACTAAATCTTTACCATAAGTATCATAATCAGCATGACCATCTAGGCTAATAACACTTACTAGATTATCTTTATAAGTTACATTAACCTTTATCATATTAATTAAGCGTTAATAGATTCGATAGTGATCTTGGTATATGGTTGTCTATGACCACTTAAACGTCTGTAGTTGGCTTTAGCTTTATATTTGAAAACTTGAATTTTACTAGCTTTGCCAGATTTTACGACTTTAGCAGTAACTTTAGCACCTTTAACATAAGGGGCACCAACTTTAACTTTATCGCCATCGATAAGTAAAACTTTATCGAAGACAACTTCTTGTCCATCTTCTAAGTCTAATTTTTCAACATAATAAGATTGACCTGCTTCAACTTTTAATTGTTTACCGCCTGTTTCAATAATTGCAAACATCTTTATTTTTCCTCCTATACACTATAATACTCGCTACTTTAGGCCTAGAATTAACTAAGTTAGTTACCTAAACTATGCGGTTGAAAGCCAAGTGGAGGCAATTCAACTCTTATAATTTTACATACAATAGGGTCTATTGTCAACAATAATATTAATATATTAATAACTTTGTTTAACTAACGACTTTCAAAATATACTTAATAATTTATATGTCACTCCTAAAGATAAAAAACGAGGTTTAACCTCGCCTTTTACTATTTTATTTATTTGAATCGAATGTTGTATTAGTAGTTTCATCAAAGCTCTTTTTAGCCTTTTTGAAAAAATTGAATCCCTTCTTTTCATCTTCAACAGGAACTGCTCTAAGTTTTTCAAGTTCTTTTTCAGAAATTGATTTTTGTTCTCTTGTTGGTTTAGGACAATCTGGATCATCAGGCATATTAACAACAACTTGAGGGAAGACATATTGAAGATCATATTCTCTAGCTACCATTAATAATTCTCTATTTAAATCTCTAGTAACTTGGAATCTATCCCCTTCTTTACAAAAACAAATTATTAGATATACGACTTCACTTTCACCAATTTCTGATATTCCTTTATAAGAAATATCTGATGTAATTTTAGGAATTCTTTTTTTGATATTTGGAAATTCTTTTATTAAAACACCTTCAATTCTTCTTGGATCTTCATTATAAGAAAATCCAAAATTTATTGTAACCATGCTATCTTCTCTAGATAAATTAACTACAGTTGTAATAGATGAGTTATTGATAGCTTTAATATTTCCACCTGCATCTTTTATTTTTGTTGATTTTAATCCTATATCAACTATTGTGCCTCTAAATCCATCAATTATACAAATATCTCCTACAGCAAAATAATCATCAAATACAATGAATAATCCACCAATAATATCTTGTACAAGTGTTTGACAACCTAAACCAATAATCAATGTAACAATTCCAACACCAGCTAATATTGAAGCGATATTAACACCCCAAAATGAAAGAATAATTGCGATTGCAGAAATAATAACAACATATTTTGTAAGTGATCTTATTATTGCACCAATGGTTTTAGCTTTTCTTCCTTTTCCTGTTAATAATCTAGTTAAGAAATTTACTATAAATATCAATACAAATGATACAGCAATTACAATAAATGTAGCTATCCAGCTTGAAACAGAACTAGAACAGGCTTTAGTAATAACTACCCATCCATTTTTAACGCCTTGGCCATATACACTATCACCTATTTCATCTCCAAAAAATGCTCTTAAGTTCATTGCAATAGCTAAAACAATAATACTAATTAAAAATAATACAATTGAAGTAATAAACGAGATTTTTTGAGATCTAGTTTTTTTCATGAACCAATTTTTTTCTTTAATATTTATAACTTTATGATTTTGTAAATCATTATTTTTTTCTTGTGTATCCATATTATTTTCCTTCCTTAATTGTTTGTATCATTCCTTGCCATAAAGTGGATGTATAGTCAAAGTTATTTGAATAAGTTAATTTGTAATTAAGTTCAACATCATATCCTATATTACTAATTACCCCTTCATATTTATTTGAAATAGAAACATCTAACGATAAATACGTCTTCTCAGTTGATTTAACTTCAAATAGGCACGTCATTTTACCCTCGTTTTTAATAGAAAACGAATATGATAATTCATCTTTTTCTTGAGAAACAGTTATTGTATTATCACTTAGAACTGGTGATTTTATAAAACTATTTCTTAATATTGTAGCTCCACCAACACCTGTTGCTACAATACTTGCTGCTATACCCGCTTTAGTAATCATTTTTGAAATAGAATATGAAGTGCCCATCTTATTTGTATATACTGCACTTGCTTCTAATTCATCGCTTGTTTGTAGATTATTAGGAGAGTTATTAAAGTTTGTAGCTAGATTATCATAAGGTATGTCATTATATTCTTTTTCCATATAAATCCTCGTATTTAAATTGTAGTCTTTTTAAGCGGAAAAATAAATAACAAATGTTAATTTTAAATAAATAATAAATTTAAAAGGAAGAAAATCAAAACAACTTTTAATTTTTACTTTATTATAATGTTTTCTTTTTTCTTCCTTAATTATAAACTCAGATTTATTTTAATAAATATAACTTCGTTTCTTATGCATATTATCTAAGAACTATTATTGAATAATTGTATATTTATCTAATACAGGTTTATTTTCTATTTTAACTTTTAAAATATGATTATAAATATCTTCATTAGATATAACTTTTACATCAATGTAATTTTGTGTATATCCTCTATAAATAGTACCTTTATCTGTTTGTTCTAGTTTTTCTTCAATAAGTACTTCAAGTTCCTGATTTAAAAATGAATTATAATAATCTAAGGCTAATTGATTAGATAATTCATTTAATATTCTTACTCTATTTTTACTAACTCCTCTATCAACTTGATCTTTCATATAGTAAGCTTTTGTAAGTGGACGTCTAGAATAAGGAAATACATGTAGTCTCATAAAGTTTACTTTTTTAATAAAATTATATGATTCTAAAAAATCTTCTTCTGTCTCAGAAGGAAAGCCTACTATAACATCAGTTGATAAAGCGATGTTTTTAACTTTTTCACGTAATTTTAATGATAGATTATAAAAACCTTCTAAATCGTATTTTCTAAACATTAATTGACATATTCTTTTAGCCCCAGATTGTAAAGGTAAATGCATATGAGGCACTAATCTAGGATTTGATGCCATTATAGAAATCAATCTATCGCTAACTTGGCTAGTTTCTAGTGATGATATTCTAAGTCTAAATGTTTTAATATCAAGATTTAATATATCTTCAACTAGATCAGTAATTAAATAAGATGGGCCATTATTATAACTACCCATATCTATTCCTGTTAAAACAATTTCTTTATAGCCATTTAAAGCTAAATTTCTTATTTCATTAAGGATAGATTCTTTTTTTCTAGATCTTGATTTACCTCTAGTTAGAGGAATAACACAATATGAGCAGAAATTATCGCAACCATCTTGAATTTTAACAAAAGCTCTAACTTCAGAATTGAAACTAGAAATAGTGCTATCTTCATATTCTAATTTTCTTGTATTCGAACTAACTATATTTTCTTTTTTATCATCTTTGATTAATTCAGGAATATTATTTCTTTTATCAACCCCAGCCAATACTTTAACATTTTTAATAGTTTCAATTTTTTCAGGATGAAGTTGAGAAAAACAACCCATAACAACTATTTCACTATCTGGGTAATTTCTTTGAATAGATCTTAATTTCTCCATCGCCTTTTTTTCAGCAACTTGAGTTACAGCACATGTGTTTACTATAAAAATATCGGCTTTATCTTCTTGAGTATAAATATAGCCTTGTCTAATAAGATTTTCTTTTAAAGATTCAGATTCATAAGTATTAACTTTGCATCCAAAAGTTATTGTTTTAAATGTTTTTGGCATTTTATTTTTTCATTCCTTCTACTTCAAAAATATATTTAGCGGTCTTAGAAGAAATAAATCTTTCCTCATCTAAACATCTAATAAAACCTTGCTTATCATTTTCATAATAATAATTAACTAACTTAGTAAGTCTATCAAATAAATGATCTTTTCTTTTATCAATATTTTTAGAATCAAATAAATTAATTTGTTCTAATAATGAACCTTGATCAGAAACAATAAATACAATTTCCATATCAATAGAATAAAAAGCTGCTGAAGCTAAATTAGGTTCTATACTAATCAATATTAAATCAGTGAATGTAGAATCAAATAATTTATATCCATATGTAAAAAATGGATTAATTAAAGAAGTTGAAAAATCATTTTTTAATAAACTGAATGGTTGATTTAATAAATTAAACATATTATAGTCATATGCTTTATTAATTACAGGTGAGAAAAAAGGAACATAAATTTTCAATTTTTCGTTATATTGATAATAAGGTAAGCGTAAATGTATACCATTATATACTTGTTTTGTTTTTAAATTATTATTTTTATATAATTCTACTTCTTTTTCGATATGTTCTTTATTTTTAATACCTTGCAAAAGAATACATATTTTAATCAAACTAAAAGGATCGTTTATTTTGTCATAAACTCTTAATTCAGGATAATTAGCTAATAAGTATATATTTTGATCATAGAATCTTTTATAGTTAGAATTTGCCATCAAAGATCCTTTATCGCATTTATACCTTAAAAATTGAAATAATCTAAACTTGTTTGACACGCTTATAATTTATCATATTATTAAAATTTTTTAAAGTATATTAAATAGCATAAAATAACAAATTAAAAAGTTGACATTAAAAAACTACTAAGATTAATTCCTAGTAGTAATTTTTTATTAGGCTATACAAGTAGGAGTAACCTTCTTTTTAATGAATTTAATTAATACAATTAATTCATGTAAGATTAAAGGAATAATTGAACAAATTATTGTAACACCCCATTCTTTTAAATCAAGGTTATATTCTCCACTTGCAACTGAGAATACTTGTTGAACACCTGGAGTTTCAATAACAAATAATTGTAATCCAGCGCCAATTACAAAGGCTATTAACATCATCCAATTCTTGTTTTTAAATACACATACAAATGATTTATTAACATTAGAAATACCAACCATGTGGAATAATTCAGATAAAGCTAATGTTGTAAATGCCATTGTTTGAGCTTGATGTAAAATACCAGCATTTGTTTCGTATAAATTTTTAATAGCACTATAACTATATGCACCATGTAACCATGCAGCAGCAAAGTATGTAACAATAACACCAATAGTTAATATTCCACCATATAATAAAGTTGTAAACATACCACCATGAGCAAATATGCCTTCATTAGGATCTCTAGGTTTATCATTCATTAATGCAGGGTCTTTAGGATCCATACCTAAAGCAATAGCAGGTAATGAGTCAGTAACTAAATTAACCCATAATAAGTGAATAGCAATTAATGGTGATGGTAAGCCTAAACATATAATAATAAACATTACTAATACTTCAGCGATATTAGATGATAATAAGAAAATAACTGTCTTTTTAATATTAGCGTAGATTCCTCTACCTTCTTCAACAGCTTTTTCAATTGAAGCGAAGTTATCATCAGTTAATACCATATCTGCAGCACCTTTAGCTACATCAGTACCAGTAATACCCATAGCAATACCTATATCAGCAGCTTTTAAGCTAGGGGCATCATTAACTCCATCTCCAGTCATAGCACAAATATTTCCATTAGCTTTAAAAGCTTTAACAATTTGAACTTTATTTTCAGGAGAAACTCTAGCAAATACTCTACAAGATTTACATTTTTCTTGTAATTCTTCACTTGTTAATGAATCAACTTCACTACCAAGTAAACATTGATCAATAGTTTCAACAATTCCTAAATCTTTAGCAATAGCAAAAGCTGTATCTTTATGGTCACCAGTAATCATTACAGTAGTAATACCAGCTTTTTTGAAATTAGCTACAGCAGGTTTAGCTTCCTCACGAGGAGGATCAATCATAGCAACTAATCCAACAAAGACAATATTTTCTTCTTTAATTTCTTCATTTAAAGAATAGCCTAATGCAAGTACTCTTAAAGCTTGTGCAGAAAATTCAGAGTTAGCTTTATAAATAGCATTAATATCTTCTTGAGTAATATCTCTAACTACCCCATTGTCTAATATCTTAGTTGTATATTTTAAAATGGAATCAAGAGCGCCTTTTGTATAAGTGATATTTCTACTATCTTCTTTATGCATAGTAGACATCATTTTTCTTACTGAATCAAATGGAATTTCATCAATTCTAGGTGTTAATGACTCAATATCTTTTTTATGCATATTGAATTGGTTTGCAAAATTAACTAAAGCAATTTCAGTAGGATCACCAAATAAACCTTCATCAACAGTAGCGTTAGAACATAATGACATTCCTTTAGCTAATAAGATTAAATCTTTAGAGGCTAAATCAGAATTAAAGTCATCATTTTTATAATATTTATTACATGTATAAGCTTGTAATACTGTCATTTTATTTTGAGTTAATGTACCTGTTTTATCTGAACAAACTACACTAACTGCTCCTAATGTTTCAACACTAGGAAGTTTTCTAACAATAGTATGGGCTTTAACCATTCTTTGAACACCAATTGATAAAACAATTGTAACAACTGCAGCAAGTCCTTCAGGAATAGCAGCAACAGCTAAAGCAATTGCGGTTAATACTGAATCAATCCAAGCTTCAACATCGCCACCTTGTCCTTTTACAAATATCCAAATAATATCAACTACTAATACAGCAATAACTATAAATAAAGTAATAAAACCA
Organism: Phocaeicola dorei; assembly: GCA_963622735.1. Taxonomy (GTDB): domain Bacteria; phylum Bacillota_I; class Bacilli_A; order RFN20; family CAG-288; genus Scatoplasma. The sequence continues at coordinate 21,719 of CAVFIT010000043.1, forward strand.
AGTAATTTAGATAATTTTTCTAATGCTTTTTGTAATGGTGTTAATTCTTCTTGTTCATCATCAATAGCTTTAGCAATCTTACCAATTTGAGTAGACATGCCAGTTTGAATAACAATACCTTTACCTCTACCATATGTTACTGGAGTTGACATATAGACTGTATTTACTCTATCACCTATTCCAACTTCTTCAGAAAATACAACTGATGCATCTTTTTCAACAGGAACAGATTCACCTGTTAAACTAGATTCATTAACTTTTAAATTAACTGCTTCAATAAGTCTTAAATCAGCTCCTATTGTGTCCCCTTCTTCTAAAATAACAACATCGCCAGGAACAAGTTCACTTGATTTAATTTTAAATCTTTTACCATCTCTAACAACTGTAGATTCAGGACTTGATAAGTTCTTTAATGCATCTAAGCTAGTTTGAGCTTTAATTTCTTGAACTGTACCAATAGCAGAGTTCATTAAAATAACAGCTAAGATAATAATTACATCAGGCCAATCCCCAGTAGATAAAAAGTCAAAGCCTTTACCTGAAGAAATGGATTTAACTGTTTCATAAATAGAAACACCAATAGTTACTGCAATAGCAGCAAAAAGAACGAATATCATTGGATTATTCATTTGAGCAAAGAAAATGCTAATCCATGATTTTTTCTTCTTTTCTTCAAGCTTATTAGGTCCATATTTTTCTAAACGGATCTTAGCTTGATCAAAAGAAAGACCATTTTCAGAATCGGATTCTAATTCTTTAATGGTGTCTAACGATGATTTTGTTTCAAACATTATTAAACCTCCTCTAGATATGGTCTTGCATCATATTAAAATAATTAATATGTCTAGTAAGGCGGGATAATATTTACTATCCGTGCTGACGCTTCAAACTAGTAAAGCTACTCTCCAATAAGTTAAAACAAAACTTACTAATATATTTTATCATATCTATTGTTTATTTTTGAATATAAAAATGATAATATAAATAACGTGAAATTCAATTTTAATAAACAAGATATATCTAAATTAGAAACATTATTTGAAACAAATGAAATCAATATGATGGTTTCAGATTTTTATTCATCTTTTATAGAAAATCAAAATTTAGATATCAAAATAGATCAAACTAAATC
>CAVFIT010000043.1:22860-23682 GCA_963622735.1 Phocaeicola dorei
AACTAAATCTAAACCAGATCAAATCATTTCTTCTTTTTTAGACTTTTTAGATTTAGATTTAAACGATAAAAAGATTTCAAAATTAATTAATAGAACAAAATTAAATAAAATCACTTTATTAAATCCTAATGATTTTAAATCCAATCATTATTATAAAAATGTTAAACCTGAATTATTTAAAGATTTCAATTTTTGTTTAACTAATGACTTTTATTACCCTTATGAATGTTTTATTTATAAAGATACTTCTACTTATGAAAATGATTATTTTATAGAAATTAATCACTTGGCTTTTTTTGATACAAAGTTTTCATATTTAGTATTAAAACAAAATAATATTCCATGGATGTCACTTACTCCTAATGAAATATTAACAATGGAAAAACCTATTAATAACGCTTATGGAAATGTAGTAACTTTTGGACTAGGTCTAGGTTATTTTACATATATGTGTTTATTAAAAGAAGATGTTAAAAAAGTTATTGTAGTAGAAAAAAATCCTGCTATTATTAAATTATTCAAGTCTAATTTATTAAATCAATTCCCTAATCAAGATAAATTAGAAATTATTAATCAAGATGCTTTTGATTTTTTAAATAACAAAAATAATTTCAATGATATAGATTATTTATTTTTAGATACTTATCATACTGCAAATGATGGAATTAGTATGTATTTAAAATTTAAATCAAAACAAGATAAATACTTAAACACCACTTTTACTTACTGGATTGAAAATTCACTAAAATGTTTTTTTAGAAGAATTGTAATTACATATATAAAAGAAAGATATTATAATTTTGATGTAAATTATGATAATAC
>CAVFIT010000043.1:23692-25960 GCA_963622735.1 Phocaeicola dorei
ATATTAATTACTTTGAACCTTTATTGTTAGGTCTATAAGGTTTTTTATCAAGCTTTTTTGATTTATCGAATGGTTTAGGTTCAACATAATCAGCAGGTTTTTCAAGTAAATCCCTATGAGATAAGTCAATACCCTTATCAGAAATACCGATGATTTTAACATCTAAAGTATCCCCAACTTTACATACATCTTCAACTTTTTCAACTCTGTTCCAGCCAAGTTTAGAAATATGACATAAACCTTCAACATTACCATAAAGTTTTACAAATGCACCATATTGTTCTACTCTAGTAACTAAACCAGAATAGACTTGATTAACTTCAGGAACTCTTATAATATCATCAATCATTGATTTAGCTTTATCGATATTAGCTTGATCAACTGAATATAAGATAACTTTTCCATCATCATTAATATCAATTTTTAAATCACCACATTCTGCGATAATTGAGTTAATTACTTTACCTTGAGAGCCAATAACATCTCTAATCTTATCTTTATCGATATTGAAAGAAACAACTTTTAATGCATATTTAGAAACTTGTTTTCTATATTCAGGAATTGCTTGTAACATTGTATCTAAGATTTGAGCTCTAGCACCATGAGCTTGTGCTAATGCTTCTTGTAATACTTGTTTTGTAATACCTTTAATCTTGATATCCATTTGTAAAGCTGTAATACCTTTAGATGTACCAGCACACTTAAAGTCCATATCGCCTAAGTGATCTTCTAAACCTTGAATATCAGTTAATATTGTATAAGGGTGATTACCATCTAATGGACCAGATGTAATTAAGCCCATAGCAATACCACTAACAGGAGCTTTAATAGGGACACCAGCAGCCATTAATGCCATACATGAAGCACAAATAGAAGCTTGAGAAGAAGAACCATTTGATTCAACAACATCAGCGACACATCTAATAGTATATGGGAATTCTTCTTTAGAAGGAATTACATAAGATAATGCTCTTTCACCAAGTGCACCATGACCAATTTCTCTTCTACCTGGAGTACCAACTCTACCAAGTTCACCAACTGCATAAGGTGGGAAATTATAGTGGTGTAACCATCTTTTATCTGGTTCTTCAACTAAGCCATCCATAATTTGAGCATCGTTTAATGCACCTAAAGTACATGTTGAAATAACTTGAGTTTGGCCTCTAGTAAACATAGCAGAACCATGAGTTCTAGGTAATAAATCTACTTGAGCATCTAAAGGTCTAATTTCATCAACCTTTCTTCCATCAGGTCTAACTTTTTCAACTGTAATTAATCTTCTGACTTCGTCTCTAACAATATTTTCTAATATTGCAGCAACCATTTTAACAGTATTAGTTTTAATTGATTCAGAAGCATATTCTTTATTTTCATACAAAGCAATGACTTCTTTTTCAATATCGTCAATAGCATTTTGTCTTTCTAATTTATCAAAAATAGAAATAGCTTTAACTAATCTATCTTGAGCAATAGATTTGACTTCGTTTTGTAATGCATCATCAATATGATAAAGCTTAACTTCTCTTTTAGTTTTACCAACTTTAGCAATAATTTCTTTTTGGAATGAGACTAATTCTTTAATAGCTTCATGACCAAACATGATAGCATCTAACATTGTTTCTTCTGATAATTCATTAGCACCAGCTTCAACCATGTTAATTGCATCATAAGTACCAGCGACTGTTAAATTTAAATCAGATTTTGTCCATTCTTCTTGGGAAGGATTGATGATAAATTTACCATCAACTCTACCAACATAGACACCTGCAATAGGGCCATCAAAAGGTATATCAGAAATACCTAATGCTAAAGAAGAACCAAACATTGCTGTTAATTCAGGTGTGCAATCAGGATCAACTGACATAACTGTATTAACAATTTGAACTTCATTAACAAATCCATCAGCAAACATAGGTCTAATAGGACGGTCTATTAATCTAGCTGTTAATGTAGCATGAGTAGAAGGTCTACCTTCTCTTCTTAAAAAGCCACCAGGAATTTTACCTGCAGCATATTGTCTTTCTTCATAGTTAACTGTTAGTGGGAAAAAGTCAGTACCTTCTTTTGGTTCTTTAGCAGCACATACTGTTGAAAGAACTGCAGTTTCATTGTATCTAACTAATACAGCACCATCAGCTTGTTTTGCGATTTCCCCGACTTCTACTTTAATATGTCTACCTTGGAAATCTGTTTCGAATACTTGTTTCATTTTTATTCCTTTCAAAATTTCTTTATACAAAAAATATTTTATCACAAAAATAAGAATAT
>CAVFIT010000043.1:25970-27939 GCA_963622735.1 Phocaeicola dorei
TTTAAAAATCTCCTTGTAAATCATTACAAGAAGATTAAGCTTCACTTTTATTAAAATTAGTGCATGTTTTAATAATATCAATTAATTCATCTAGAGAAGTAAATGAATCATCTAAATAAAATTGATACCAGTCATTTGTTATAGGGAATGCACTTTTTACAAATTTTTCATGCTTTTTGGCTAAATTATCACCATATTCTTTGTTTAATTTAACAATTACTCTAACTAAGCCAAATCTATTTTGATAAACCATAAAATAAGTGGAATTTTTATATTTTAATGAAGTTGGTAAATTAGAAGATTCTCTAATTTTTGCATCGAGTTTAACATTAGAATTTTCTAAAATAAAATCAGTAAATGTCTGCTTATTAAATCCAAGAGTAGTTTTCTTGATATTTAATTCCTCTTTTTCAATTTCAGTAAGTTGATCAGTAATAGTATATACTTTTCCATCAGCATCAATTACTTGTGTAGTACCATTTTCATTTGCCTGCTCATTATTTGTAATAGGTAAATCTCTATTTTTAACATAGTCAATTTCAATATTATTTTCTCTATCTTCTAGATATTTATTTGTTAATAATAACGCCCTATCTAAAACTGGATCTGCTAATAAATTAATTGAAGAAATAATTAACTTTAATTCTGTTTTAGAAGTAGGACAAGTAGAATCTACATCTAAATAAGAATCCTTTACCAAATTCAAAAATAAAGACATATTTGTATTATACATAACAATAAATGAGAACCATGAATATGAATCGTTAATATCTTCTATTTGGAAAAAGTCGTTTATCAATATTTCTTTTTCGTTTTTATTAGTTCTTAAATAAATCTTATTAAGACCCTTGTAATTTCTAATCATCATAAATAAGGTCTCATTTTTATAGATATAAGTAAATTCATCTTCAACTTTTGAAGTATAAATATTAATAGGTTCAACAAATATTTGATTATTGTAATTTAGATGTTTAATTTCAGAAATCAAATCTTCATATGTCAAAAATGATGGATAATATGTTTGCTTAATTAAACCTAATGAATTAGCATCAAAAAGTGCTGTGTATTTAGCAACTAAATAAATATCATGATTAGGCATTAAGATGATGCTTTTATCTATTCCATCTAAGATTTCTTTAGTTATAGATTGTTTAGTAATGCCATTTGATGTAATTGTTGATGAAACATATTTTTTATAAGCGTTAAATCCAGTAAAGAGATAACCTTCTTTGTATGGTTTAATACTTGATATATCAACTTCTTTTCCGACTTTGGCTTTTATTATTAATTCATTTGATGAATTTTGATAAACACCACCATCCATAACAATAATAATTTTATGATTTTTAACTCTTTTTAAACGGACAAAATATAAAACAAGAGTAATTATGACAGCAGCAATAATTACACTTATTCCAAAGCATATGGAAAATAATGTCCAAAAGTCCATGTTCTTAAATGATTCTTCTATTCCAAAAATTAAATATTTATTCATATACTCTTTTATTTTAAAACAAATTTATTAAATTATCATTAGTTTTTAATTAATTTTGATATTTCAATCAAAATATTTTGATTTAATATAGATAATATCCTAGGTTTTGTTTGATTATCTATACTAAAATTCTCTTCATCAAAGCATTTTTGATTTTTCGCCATCATGTATAATAACGCTAATATTCCTTTTAATAATATTTCCCCCTGTTTAAAATATTGATCATCATACATACTATTTGAGGATATATTATGTGTTAAAGAATTTAATATTTTAGCTAGTGAATATTCTTTACATGAATATGTCTTTTTATATATTTTTATTATAAAATTAACTAGATCTTTTTTAGTTGAATATAAATAATAATCTAATAAGCCTAAAGCTAAACTACTATCAAATCTAATTGAGCCTGGTTTATCTATATTAGGGTTATATTTTTTAATCGTTTTTAATAATTCTGGATTACTATTAATA
>CAVFIT010000044.1:0-5095 GCA_963622735.1 Phocaeicola dorei
TGGTGACCTATACGGGATTCGAACCCATGAATGCATGCGTGAAAGGCATGTGAGTTAAGCCACTTCTCCAATAGGCCAATAAACATGGCGCTCAGTGTAAGATTCGAACTTACAACCGATCGGTTAACAGCCGATTGCTCTACCGTTGAGCTAACTGAGCATAATCCATGCTTGAATATTTTAACAATATAATATTTAAATTGCAATACATATTTTAAAAAAAATCAATAAATGTGATGCCTTAGCATGTATAGACTATACTTCCTTGTAAATCTGTTCTTACATATTTAATATTTAGTCTATTTAATCTATCTAAAACTTTGCTTGAAGGATGTTTATAAATGTTATTATATCCACATGAAATTACAGCTAGCTTAGGATTGACCTTTTGTAAAAAATTATAACCAGAAGAAGTATCTGAACCATGGTGTCCTACTTTTAATACATCAGCTTTTAAATCTATATTATCATTTATCATATAATTTTCTATTGCGATAGGAGCATCTCCTGTAATTAAAAATTTTGTCTTTTTTATTTCAAATTTAAATACGCATGAATTGTAATTGTTATCTTCAATTGAACTAGATTTATATTTATTTAGATCTTCTATTTTTAAGTCAGAAAAATATATAGGACTATCTAGTCCACCTTCAACAATTTTATCTATTTTAAAATTCTTTTTTAAAGAAGAAAGACTACCAACATGATCATTATCTGAATGAGTAATTAACACTCCATCTAATTTTCTTATTTTTAATTTATTTAAATATGGTATTAAGCAATCCAAGGCTAAATCGTTATAATTAGATCCTCCTACATCAATTAATATATTTTTTTGTTTATATCTAATTAAAGTAGAATCTCCTTGACCTACATTAATAAAAATAACTTCATATTTATCAAAATTATATGGAATAAAACTAACTATCATTAATAAAGATAAACATATAGTAGATACTTTACAATATTTCTTAAAGTTCAATTCCTTAAATAGAACAATTATTAAAACTAATAAATATACAATAAACACTAACCACTTATTAAATTCCCCACTAACTAAAAATAAATTAGTTGATGGTATTTTTATAATTAAATTATAAATAAAACTATTTAATCTATCTAAAAATGGAACAGTAATAGATGGAATAAATACTAATAAATCGACTATAAATAATGTAGTAAAAAACTTACTAAATAAAAAAGACATCATAAAAGATAATATGTTAAATCCATAATTATTCATCAAATTTAAAGGAAGACATGTCAAAAAAAATAAAAAAGAAGATTTTAAATCTAAAAACAATCCTCTTTTAGGAATTAAATTCTTTACAAAATAGAAAATATATAAAACTACAAAAGAGTAATAAAATCCTACATTTAATGCATAAAAAGGATTAAATACCATAATTATTAATCCACATATAGATAATCTAGAAATATAGTCTAAATTCCATTCTTTTTTATAATTTATACAACATAAAACATTCATTAATAATATTCTTAAAAGGCTCAATGAAAAACTTGATAATATGTAAAAAATAAATATTATACAAGAACATATAATATTTATTTTAAATTCATCAACTCTTGGCTTTAATTTATCCTTTATAAAATTATTTAAAACCATTATATGAATACCAGATGTCGATAATAAATAAGTAATCCCTGTTTTAGTAAATTCTTTATATGAGGATAGATTAGACATACTATCTTTAAATATTAAGCTAGATATTAAATCTTTACTTGAAGATGAATAAGAACTTAAAAGATAATTTTTAAAAGAATTTAATCTTAAAAAAGTAAAGTATTTTGTATTTAATTTATAATTATCGACTTGTTGAAAACAATTATAGGATTTTAAATAACTTTCAAAATCAAAGCCCTGTTCAAAACTAGCAAACTTTAAGTCTATTAATTCTCCTTTTACATGTATAATATCACCTATTTCATAAGGAGAATTTTTAACTTTTAAATAATAAGTTTTTATTAAATTAGATACTAAAATATAATTAGATTCAGCTTTAACAACAATAAATGTATTATCTACATTTTTAAATTTAATATTGATTAATAATAAACCGATACAATAGCAGATAATTGATAATACATTAATTAAAAGACCTTTATATTTAAATCTATAATAACTATAAACTAAACATAATAATTGAATAACAATACATAAATATTCGATTTTATAAGCAAAATAAAATCCATTTACTACACTTACAAAAGCAATTAGAAAAATCATGATAAGCAGATATAATCTCTTACTTTAGCGTATGTTCCTTCTCCTATGCCTTTTACTTTTAAAATGTCTTCAATAGCTTGAAATGCCCCGTTTTCTTCCCTATAAGTTACTAATGCAGTTGCTTGAGAAGAAGTCATTTCAGTTTTAGATGAAATTGTAGAGGCGTCTTCAGTGTTGATATTAACTTTTTCAATTTCTTCTTGATAGCACATTTCAGATAATTTATTTTTCTTAGGAATATAAAATAATGTTCTACTACCAATAAGTAAAGAAGGTGTATATGCGTTAGGATCGCTATCTTCTAAAACTCCACCAGCCATATCGATTAAATTAGCTAATGTATATTGAGGTGAGACATCATATTTACCTGGATGTAATACTTGCCCTTCAATAGATACATTAACTGCATCATCCCCATTATAATAGCTTGTAGCAGAGATTTGTTGAACTGAACTTTGATTATTAGGATCTATTTTAGACATAACAAATAATCCTACAACAGTAACAACTAAACCAATAAGAATAATCTTAAACATAAATAAAAACTCCTTTCAATAATAAATATCTTTTAAGGAGTTAATTTTTATAATTTTTATAAGGATTTAATTGAAATAATTTTAACTGAATAAGGCTTTTTAGTTTCAACTAAGCAAGTATCACCTACTGTGTGATTGACTATAGCTTTACCAATTGGGGAATTTTCAGAAATAATTCCCTTATCAGGATCAGCAGAAATAGAATCACCGATTGTGTATTCTTTTTGAGTGTGATCAGCAACTTTTTCAATGACTACTTTTGTGTTAATTGAAACAACGCTTGTATCAGCTTTGTCATCAGCAATTTCAGCTGTGTTAATTTGATTTTTTAATTTAGCAATTAAAGCATCGTTGCTTCTTTTTTTATCCATAGCTGCAGAATAGTCAGCATTTTCAGATAAATCGCCTTGTTTTCTTGCTTCATCAATTTCAATGATGATTTCTTTATCAGCTTGTAATGCTGCATTGTAATCTTCAACTAATTTATTATAACTACTTTTTGTAATTTTCATAAAAACTACCCTCTTTCTTTATACAAACTTCTAGGTTAACATTTTATGTTGACCGCTTGCACGGTTGACCGCTTGCACGGTTGACCGCTTGCACGATAGTATAGTATATTTTAATTTTTAATTCAATATATAAAAAAATATGTAGTTAAATTTCGCTAAAAACTATGCTTTTTTCTTATTTAGTAAGCGTTAACTAACAACATATTACTTTTAAGTGATATCATATAACTATCTTAGTTAGGAGAAAGTATGGAAATTCAAGAAAAGTTAATATTTTTAAAAAATCACCTTAACAAAATAAAACTTAAAAATCATATGATTCAAATCATAAATTTTGATGCAGAGACTGCATGTCCAGTAAAAGGCTTAGAAGATCAGTTTGAATTAATTAATATATTATCTGATGAATTATTTAAATTAAATCAAGATAAAGAATATATTCAAACTATTAATTATTTACATGATAATAAAGAGAAATTAAATGAGTTAGACTCAATTTTAATTGATCATCTTTATAAAGAACAACAAAAAACAATTAATTATACTCCTGAATTTAATTTAGAATTATCTAAGACATTTAATACTGCTTTTATTAATTGGTCTAAAGCAAAACAAGCTAAGGATTTTAATCTATTTAAAGATGATTTACAAAAGATATTAAATTTACAATATAAAATGTATGAATTGTCATCTACTAAATTTGATAATATATATGATTTTTTACTTGATAGTTATGAACCAGGAATGACTAGTAAAGACTTAGATGTATTTTTTGAAAAATGCAAGCAAAGAATTATTCCTTTATTAGAAAAAATTAAAAATAGTAAAGTTAAAATTAGAACTGATTTTTTATCAAGAAAAGTACCTGTTAGTTTACAACAAGAATTTTCTAGATATTTAATTGATTGTATTGGGTTTGATTTAACTAGAGGTAGTTTTACTACAAGTGAACACCCATTCACAGATGAACTTTACAAAAATGATGTAAGAATTACTACTCATTATTATGAAGATAATTTCTTATCTAATTTATTCTCTATTGTTCATGAAGGTGGACATGCTATATTTGCTCAAAACCAATTAGAAGAAGATCATAATAATTATTTAAATAATTCTATGAGTTTAGGTATGCATGAATCTGTTTCTAGATTCTATGAAAATAGAATTGCTAGATCAAAAGAATTTATAGATAGTATTATTTATCCAAGCTTAAGTAAATATTTCCCTTCATATTTTGATGATGTTAGTAAAGAAGAATTATATCAAGGTATTAATCTAGTAGTTCCTTCTTTAATTAGAACTGAAGCAGATGAATTAACATATACTCTTCATATTATTATTAGATATGAGTTAGAAAAAGATTTGTTAAATGGTAAAATTAGTGTTGATACTATTAAAGATGAATGGAATAAAAAATATCAAAAATATCTAGGAATTACACCAAAAAATGATGCAGAAGGCATCCTTCAAGATGTACACTGGGCTTCTGGATTTGGCTACTTCCCTACATATTCATTAGGTAATGCTTATAATAGTATGTATTATAAACGTTTAGAAAAAGAAATCGATGTTTCTAAAGCTATTTCTACAAATAACATTTCACTAATTAATAACTGGATGAAAGATAATGTATTTAGCTTAGCAAATAGAAACACTTCTAAAGTTTGGATTAAAAAGATAACAAATAAAGAATTTTCTGGAGATGATTTTTTATCTTATTTAGAAGAAAAATATTCAAAGATTTATAAATTATAGGAGGAAACACAATGAAATTTGAAGATTTTAATAAAGTACAAGTA
>CAVFIT010000045.1:0-2932 GCA_963622735.1 Phocaeicola dorei
ATATAGAATAATTTTAATATCTTAATAATAAAAATATGTCAGAGTAATTTCTGACATATTTTGTTATGTATAAATTTAATTACTTATTATGAATTGCATCAATTGGCTTTTTATTAGCGATAATTGAAACAGGTATTATTGAAGCTATAAATGAAACACCAAGAGCAATAGCTAATAGCATTAATATAATGAATCCATTAGGATTCATTAAGCTGAAGCCTAAATTTAATTTACCTAGCATACTAGCATTCATTCTAGAAGAGATAATAAATGTTAAAACTGTAGAAAGAATGAAGTTAATTATTGCAATAATAAACGCTTCTGAATAGAAAATTTTAAATACATCTCCTCTTTTTGCACCAACTGCACGTAAGATACCAATTTCAATCTTTTTATTATTGATTGATATTGACATAAAGTTATAGAAAAGTAAAGCAGAGAAGATAGCAAAGAATATACCAACATAAACAAATACTTTAGTTAAAGTGCTAAATATATTTGCATAACTATCAACAGTAGATAATAAAGAATCATTAAATGAAATCTTATATTCACCTGAACTTATATTTTCGTATTTAGTATTTTTAAATAAATTATATTTTTCTGTATATAAATCTAAAAACTTATTTAGATTAGTTTTATTTTTATAAGCTACAAAAGCATTTCTAGTATTATTAAAATAAATTATTCCATATTCTTTTAATAGATTACGAATACTAGTTGCACTTTCTTTATTAACACATACATATTGAGAATAATAATCACTAGAAAAATCTATACCAACTAGTTTATATTCTTTACTATCATATATATCTAAACCAGTGTCTTTATCATACCCACAATGGATTGCTCCATTAATAGTTACATCCATATTAGAAAGATCAATATTTTTTAACTCAGTAGCAACTAATTTATAAAGTTCTTCTTCACTTAAGTCATAATATTCAGCTGCTACTTGATTATAAACTTCTTGAATTGTAGCTTGTAAATCAATTAGATTAGAAGGAGAAGAAGTATTTGGTGTATATGAAGGATCAACATCATCATTATTAATAAAACTTTTAATAGCACCATAGGAAATAATTGCTTCATCATTATTAATATTTGATTTACTAGCATCAAAATAGATTGAATCAGTTAGATTAGAATAATAACCTATATCTATATAACCACTTCCACCATTATCATAAAGTGGCATAAAAGTACTACTCATAACAATAGATTCATCATTTGAAGCATCGTTTGATTTATAAGTGTAAATAATATTATGCAAATTTGATTGATATTTAATACTTTGAAGAAATAGATAATCGTTATTTGAATAATTAAGAGTAGAAGAATCAGTTCTATATTTCTCGTATTTAGAAGGGAATAAAGTATCAATAATACCACAAATCTTAGCATTTTTATATGATACACTCATTCCACCATCATTTGAGAATGGAACATTAATAGTAAGATTAAGAATACTATTTTGGTCAATATAATCTGGTTCTATTTCACCTAATATAGGATCAACTAAGCCAAAATCTTTATAAGTGTAATAAGCGTATTTACTAATACAAACTTCATTTTCGTTACTAGGTAATTTACCACTATATAAGCTTAAGCCTAAATCATCTGCACTAGTTTGATCAATTCCTATACTACCTTGGTACATATTTAAATGGAAATTATCATTTGGTGAATTAACACAATTTAATTGAGTTGATGTTTCTAAATCTAATTGATAAATTTTAACACCAGTTTTAGTTTCAATATCAGAAAGTGTTTCATTACTTAAACCACTAGCATATCCAGATTCAGTTTTTTCATAGCCTGAAATAGAAAATGCTTTTATATTATTTTGTTCAATAGTAGAATTTAAAGCTTGCTTTGTGTTAAATAAAGATAGAGTGCTACTAACACCAAATAAAGTAAATGCTACAGTAGATAAAATAATAGTCATAGCAAGTCTAAATGGTTTAACTCTTAAGCTTTTTGCACCCATTTTAAATGCGTGTTTAAAAGGAAAGTGAGATTTAATTAAACTAAATTTACTATCATTTGTTTTAATAGAATCAGGATCAGTATCAATAAATTTTTCTTGATTACCATCTTTATCTATTCTTCCTGATTCGCAAATTGATTGATTAACACGCGAATCTGAAGTGATATAAATATCTTCATTAGAAGAGGATAATTTAGAATTAATAATTTCTAAATCTTCAGGAGTTAATTTATGTTGTTTATCAATTTTAATAATATTATCACCAATTAAACTAACACCTTCAGTAGGGGATTCAACTTTACATGTGGTTTTAGAAATATCAGATAAAACTTTACCATCTTTTAGTTCAATGACTCTATCACCAAAATGTTCAGCAAAATCTCTATCATGAGAGACTACAACAACTAATTTTTCTTTTGATAAATTTTTTAAAGTTTCAAAGACTTGCTTACCTGTAGCTGAATCTAATGCACCTGTAGGTTCATCTGCAAAAATAATCTTAGGCTCTTTTACTAAGGCTCTAGCAATAGCAACACGTTGTTTTTGACCTCCAGATAATTCATTTGGTTTTCTTTTTGAATAACCAACTAAATCAACTTGGGCTAAAATATCGTCAATAGCTTTATCTGTAACTGGCTTATGCTGTAATTGTAAAGCAAGGGCAATGTTTTCTTTAATAGTGTAATCTGATAGGATATTATATTCTTGGAAAATAAAACCTAAATAAGTATTACGATAACTATCCATTTCTGAATCAGAAAATTCCTTACTAGATTTTCCATTGATAATAATTTCACCTTCATCAGCTTTATCTAATCCACCCATAACATTTAAAAGGGTAGATTTACCTGAACCTGATTTACCTAAAATGAAGACTAGTCCTTTTTCAGGAAACTTTAATGAGACATCATTTAAAGCATAAACAGGAGCGTTATTTTTAAC
>CAVFIT010000046.1:0-16064 GCA_963622735.1 Phocaeicola dorei
AAAAAGAACATTTCTAAAAGAAATGAATTAGAAGGAACTTCTTTTACTTATTATAAAGAAGATAATTATATTAAGAATAAGAAAAAAGAAGCCAAAAAATATAAAAAATCTAAGTAATGTAAAAGGGTGTAGAAAAATCTACACTCCTTTTTAAAATTAGAATTTATCAATTTCTTCTAATAAATAATTAATAGCTTCGTCTTCTTTTAAAACTTTAATTATCTTACCTTTTTTAAATACTGTAAAAGTATTTTTACCTCCAGCGATACCAATATCGGCTCCTTTAGCTTCTCCTGGGCCATTAACAACACATCCCATAATAGCAACTTTAATATCTTTTTGAACATATTTTAAGTGTTCTTGAACTATATTATATACTTTAAATAAGTCTACTTGAGTTCTACCACATGTAGGACAAGATACTAATTCAGGGACATTTTTTAATAAACCTAGTCCTGAAAGTAAGTTTCTACTTGCTACAACTTCATCTTCACAAGGTTCAGTTAAACTAATTCTAATTGTATCGCCAATACCTTCTTTTAAAAGAGGGACTAAAGCTATACTTGATTTAATAGCACCTATATAATTAGCCCCAGCTTCAGTAACTCCAATATGAAGAGGGTAGTTAAACATCTTATCTGCTTTTTTATATGCTTTATAGGTAATATTAGGATCACTTGATTTTAAAGAAAGAACGATGTTATGAAAATCTTGTTCTTCAAAAAAATCTACATATTCTTTTAAAGCATTTACCATATTAGTAGGATTACTTGTTTTATATTTTTTAGGAAGTGAACCACTATTAACACCTATTCTTAAAGGAAGATTATGATATTTTAAAGCATCTATAATTTTTATTAATTCTTCTTTAGAAGAAATATTACCTGGATTAAGTCTAATTGCACTAGCACCATTTTCAATAGCTAGAAGGGCAAATTTAGGGCTAAAATGAATATCTGCAATAATAGGAGTATGACTTCTAGAAGTTAATTCTTTAAATGCATATGCATCATCTAAATCTAAAACAGATAATCTTATTAAGTCGTTACCTAGTTTTTCACATTTTTCTATCAAGTCTAATACTTGATCTACTTTACTTGTTTTAATATTAGCCATAGTTTGAACTAAAATTGGATTTTGTCCACCTATAACCTTATTTCCTATATTAATAGGTCTTTTATAATGTCTATGTATCATAATAAATCTCTTTTCTAGTTTATTTTAGTTAATATTATTTAAAATATCAAATTTTTATATATTAAATAATCTAAACGAAGAAATTAAAAGAGAAGTTTTATGTTTTCAAGTATTTAATTAGTATATAATTAGTAGTTAATTAGTAAAGTATAAATATTTTGACATTAAATGTTAAATTATATATAATATCAATGTGTTTTAGACATAATAATGCCTAACTTATTTTTATTTTTCTATAGAAATATAATATGTAAATATGGTATATTAAATAGGTTGCAACGAAAGGAGTACATTTTATGGCCGATGCAAGAACTGAAATCACTTTAAAGTGTTCTGAATGTGGTGAAGAAAATTATATCTCTTCAAAGAATAAGAAAAACCACGCTGAAAGAATCGAATTAAAGAAATATTGTCCTAGATGTAAAAAATCTACACTTCATAAAGAAAAGAGATAATATTTAAGTTATCAAAAATAAGAAAGAGAGAATTTAATAATGGCTGATATCATTATTTGTAACGATTTAGGTCCAGGTAAGATGTTTACTAAAGATGGTAAGATTTATACTGTCATTGATATTGAACACAATAAGACCGCTATGAGACAAATGGTCGTTAAAGTTAAAGTTAAAGATTTAAGAAGTGGTACTATCAATGATATGACCTTCACTGGTGGTGATAAGGTTCAAACAATCTTCTTAGATAAAAAGAAAATGACATATCTTTATGATGATGGTTCATTCTTTGTTTTCATGGATGGTAAAACATATGAACAAGTTTCTATTCCTCATGAACGTTTAGAATGGGAAAAGCAATTCATCAAAGATGAATCTGAAGTTACTGTTACTTTCTATGAATCTGAAATCTTAGGTGTTGAACTTCCTAGTAAAGTTGCTTTAAAGATCGTTCAAACAGATGACGCTGTAAGAGGCGATACAATTAATAACCCTAGAAAAGACGCTACATTAGAAACTGGCTTAGTTGTCAAAGTTCCTATGTTCATCAAAAATGGTGAAGAAATTTATGTCACCACAAAAGATGCTCAATACGATTCTAGAGTTAACTAATTAAATCTAAAATTTATAGTGATTAGACTTATTGCTAATCACTATTTTATATATTTAGAATTTATGATATATTATATATGTGTTTTTATTGAAAACATGATAAAGAAAGAGAGAAATATAATATGAGTACTGGAGCAATTGTTGGTATTGCAATAGCCTGTTTTATAGCTGGCGGTTTAATTGGATTCTTCTTAGCAAGATACATGCTAAAAAAGGAACTTAAAAAACATCCTCCTATTTCTGAAAAATCTATTAGAGCTATGTTTAAAGCTATGGGTAGACCTGCTAGTGAAAAACAAATTAAGCAAGTTATGGCTAGCATGCAACAAGCTGATAAATAAAAAGTGTTTGATGCTATTAGAAGTGTTTCTAATAGCATTTTTTAATTTAAAAAAGGCTTATTTAAGCCTTTTAATCTTTTTTATAATGAGTTTCAGGTTCAGTGTTATTTACTAATCTTTTAATATTTGATTTATGTTTTAAAATGACTAATGTAGTAAAGACAAATATAAATATTGTATGTACATAAGAAGGATCTAATCTTAAATAGTTATTAAAATAATACATCCACTGTAATTGATTAGGGTAATATATATTAATTATTCCACATACTAGCGATGCAATTAATACACATGTTACACCAATAATACTAGATAATGAGACTCTTTTTCTAAGAGCTAATACTATTAAGAAAATTGTAATACCTATAATAGCTAACATATAGTTAGTACATAAACAGAAACCACCATAACATGATACGCATTTTCCACCTTTAAAATGGTGAAATATAGAATAAGAATGACCTATAGCAGTAGATAAACCAGCAAGATAATAAATACTAGATAAAGGTATATTAGGATTTATATTATAAATAAAATCTTTTAAAGGAGTACAACTTACAATAAAAAACCAACTCCAAGTAGCAATAACAGTTTTTAATACATCTAGAATTATAACTGCATATGCGGCTTTTTTACCACAATATCTACCTACATTAGTACCTCCAGCATTACCTGAACCTACTTTAGTAATATCGATGTGATAAAAATATTTACTTATTATTATCGCCCATGAGATTGAGCCTAATAAATAGCTTGATATAAAGCTTGCTAAATAAATTAAAATTAAACAAAAAATTTGTAAAGGGAAAGACATTTTTAATCTCCTTAATTAGACTTAATTATTATATCAAAAATACTTAATATAATATATAAAAATTGATATAATAAATGTTGTATTGAAAGAGATTATTTAGCATGAGTGAAAATATGAAAAAAGAATATACTGCAGATAGTTTGCAGTCACTTTCAGAAATAGAAGCTGTTAGAAAAAGACCTGGTATGTATATTGGATCTACTGATGTAGTAGGTTTACATCATTTAGTTTGGGAAATTGTAGATAACGCAGTTGATGAAGCTAAAGAAGGCTATGGTAAAAAAATAGATGTCACTATTCACACTGATGGCTCAATTTCTGTTGAAGATCAAGGTAGAGGTGTACCTTGTGATATAAATAAAAAAGAAAACCGCTCTGGTTTTGATATGGTTTATTTTAAATTACATTCTGGTGGTAAATTTGATGAATCTAACTATAAATCTGCTGGTGGCTTACATGGTGTAGGTGGGGCAGTAGTTAATTTCTTATCCGAATTTATGGAAATTCATTCTTATAGAGATGGAAATGATAACTGGATAAGATATTCTAATGGTAAAGATCCTTCAAAAGGGGATAAAGTATCTTCTAAAATTACTAGAACTCCTTTAGTTAAAACGAAAAGAGGAACTAGAGTTACTTTTAAACCTGACCCATTAATTTTTTCAGACACTAATTTTGATTATCAAAAGATCGCTACAAGTTTAGATGATAGAGCTGGTTTAAATAAGGGTGTTACATTTACTTTGACTGATGAAAGGACATCTAGAAATGATACATTTTATTATAAAGATGGATTAAAAGAATATTTTATTTCTCATCAAATTGGTAAAAATCCTATTTGTGAGCCTATTTATATTGAAGGTGAATCAAAAGTAGGAAATGAATATATTAAAGTAGAATTTGTTGGCCAATATTATTCTGATTTAAACGCTGAATATATATCTTCTTTTACTAATGGGGTTAGAAATAATGAAGGTGGTACTCATGTAGTTGGTCTTAAAAAAGGCTTAACTAACGTATTTACTAAATATGCTTCAAGTCATAAATTAGTAAAAACTAAAGATGGTGATTTAGAAGGGGGAGATATTAGAAACGGTTTATGCTGTATCTTATCTGTTTCTGTTCCTGAAAATCTTATTATCTTTGAAGGTCAAACTAAGGGTAAACTAGGTACAAAAGAAGCCTTAAATGCTACTGATGATGTAATTGAATCTAATTTATATTATTACTTAGAAGAAAATCAAAAAGATACTAAACAGATATTTGATAAGATTTTATCTTCTTTAGAGGAAAGATTAGAATCTAATAAAGTAAAAGAAAATATTAGAAAATTATCTAAAAATGATAGAGCTAAATTATCTAATTTATCAGGTAAATTAACCCCAGCTTCTTCTAAAATATATAAAAACAATGAACTATTTATTGTTGAAGGTGATTCAGCTGGTGGTTCTGCTAAAAAGTGTAGAAATAGTAAAACTCAAGCTATTTTACCTTTAAGAGGTAAGCCTAAAAATGTAGTAGGTGAATCTGGTGCTGATATATATGATAACCAAGAATTAAATACTATTGTTTATACAATTGGGGCAGGATGTGATAAAGACTTTAAAGAAAAAGATATGCACTATGATAAAATCATTATCATGACAGATGCTGATGATGATGGATGTCATATTCAAAATCTTCTTATCTCATTTTTTTATGAACATATGCGTCCACTTATTAAAACAGGACATTTATATATAGCTTGTCCTCCTTTATATCGTCTTTCTAAAAAAGGGGAAGAAATTTATTGTTGGGATGATGAAGACTTAGCTAAAGCTAGAGTAAGTATGGGTAAAGGATATGTACTATCTAGATATAAAGGACTTGGTGAAATGAACCCTGATCAACTAGGTAAAACAACAATGAATCCTGAAACTAGACGTTTAGTTCAAGTAATTATTGATGATGAAGATGAATGCTCAGATAAAGTAAGACTATTCATGGATAAAAACTTCGCAGATAAAAGAAAAGAATGGATTGATACTAATATAGACTTTTCATTTAAGAAAGATTATTTTGAGGAGATTAAATTAAATGAAGAAACAAAGTAAGCAAAAACAAGAATTTGTTCAAAAAATCGATCCTACAAGCATGTCATTAGTAATGGCTAATGACTTTAATAGATACGCTAAAGCAGTTTTAACTGATAGAGCAGTTCCTGATGTTAGAGATGGACTTAAACCTGTTCAAAGAAGAATTATCTTTGGTATGTATAACCAAGGTAATACTTTTGATAAACCTACTAGAAAAAGTGCTACAACTGTAGGTTATGTTATGGGTCATTTCCATCCTCATGGAGATTCATCTATTTATGATGCGTTAGTAAGATTATCTCAAGATTGGAAAATGGAAGTCCCATTAGTAGTTATGCAAGGTAATAACGGTTCAATTGATGATGACCCTGCTGCTGCTAGTAGATATACAGAAGCTAAATTAGCTAAAATATCTTCTTTAATGGTTCAAGATTTAGAAAAGAATACAGTAGATATGCAACTTAACTTTGCTGATGAAGAATATGAACCTACTGTTTTACCTTCTTATTTTCCTAATTTATTAGTAAATGGGGCTAATGGTATTGCTGTTGGAGCTGTTACAAATATTCCTACTCATAATTTAGGGGAAGTTATTGATGCTACAATTTATGCAATCTCACATAAAGATTGTACAGTAGCTGATTTAAGAAAGTTTATTTTAGGTCCTGATTTTCCTACTGGTGGTTATATAGATCAAAAAGAATTATTAGATAAAGTATATGAAACTGGTTCTGGTTCATTTTATATTAACGCTAACGCTACAATTGATGTTGAAAATAATTCTATTGTAATTGATTCAATTCCATATGGAACTATTAAGAAAAACTTTGTTGCAGACTTAGATAAAACTAGAATTAATAATAACATTGCTAATATTGAAGAAATATTAGATGAATCTACAGATAAAGTAAGAATAGTTATCTATGTTAAAAAAGGACAAGATCCTAACGCTATATTATCTTATTATAGAAAGAAGAATTTACTTAGATCTACTTTCTCAGCTAACATGTTAGCTATATCTAAATCTCATCCTAAGACAATGAATCTATATGAAATCATTCAAGCTTATATAGATCATCAAGTAGATATTGTTACTAGACGTAGTAAATATAATCTTGATAAAGCTAAGAAAAGATTAAATATTGTTGAAGGTTTAATAAGAAGTGTAGATATAATCGATGAACTTATTAAAGTAATTAAATCTAGTAAGGGTAAAAGTGAATCTAAAGTTAACATCATGAATAAATTTGGTTTTGATGAAGATCAAGCTGAAGCTATTGTCATGTTAAATTTATATAAGATTAATAATCTTGATTACCAAGAATTTATTTCTGAAAAGAAAGAATTAGAATCTACAATTAAAGAAAATACCCGTATCTTAGAAGAAAGATCTTATCTAGAAAAGAACATTATCAAAACATTACAAACTATTAAAAATGAATTTAGTACACCTAGACGCACTCAAATTGTTGATAAATTTGAAGAAGAAGAGGAAGTAGATGTTACTAAATTAATCGCTAAAGAAGATGTGATGGTAGTATTAACAAAAGATGGTTATATAAAAAGAACAAATATGCGTTCTTATCAAGCCACTTTAGTTAATGATGTCGCTAAAGATATTCCAAAGCTTAAACAAGGGGATGGAATTGTCCTTAATTTAAAATGTTCTACTCATGATGCAATCATCGCCTTTTTAGAATCTGGTAACTACATTTATATTCCTGTATATCAAATTCAAGAATGCAAATGGAAAGAAGAAGGTAAACACCTTAATTACTTTGTTAAGAACTTAAATAGTCAAGATAGAGTAGTATCCGCATTTGGTATTAATACATTTGATTTAGATACTTATTTCATCCTTTTAACTAAATATGGAAAGATTAAAAGAACTTTATTAAAAGAATTTGAACAAAAGAAAGTCACTTCTAGAGCTATAAAAGCAATTGGACTTACAGGTGATGATTCCTTAATTAAAGTTTGCATCTCAAATAAAAACAGCGATGTAATTATTATTCAAAATAATGGCTTTGTATCTCGTTATAATGAAAACTATATTCCTGTAGTTGGTATTAAAGCAGGTGGGGTAAAAGCTGTTGATAACTTAAAAGATGATGTGTATTGTTCTTCTATGGTATTACTTAACCAAGATGAGCTTACTAAACTAGTAAGTATATGTGATAAAGCTTGTGTTAAAGTAATTTCTTCAAACAATATTATTCCTGGAGAAAGATTATCAAGAAAAACACAGATGTTTAAAGTCTTTAATAATAACAAAATAAATATTATTGAAGTAGAATCAATTAAACCTAAAAAGGGAATTGATACAAATATAGTTGTATATACAGAAACTGAAAACATCGCTATAAATATCACTGAGATGGGTACTGATTCAATTGGAAGTGGATTAAAATCTAACTTAGATATCAAATCTGGATTAATTGAAGGTGTACATCATAAATCATTTATAATTGATTCTTCTTTTAAACTTGAAAAGCCAATAGTTGTAGCTTCTAGTCAAGTTAAACCTAAAAAAGAAGAAGGTGAAAAACAAATAACCTTATTTGATTTATTTAATCAAGAAGATTAAAAGTAGATTAAAAACTATGATTAGTATATAATCTAAGTATAATGATAAAGAGTATTGTTTGTGATTATAATTCATCTAGTGTTTATCAAATACCGATTAGTTTTTATAAAAACAATAATATAAAAACAATTTTGATAGATTTAGATAATACAATCATCCCTTATAATCAACTAACTCCTTCTAAACAAGCCTATATATTGTTTGATCAATTTTATAAAGCTGGTTTAGAAGTTATCATTATCACTAATAATCCTAAAAAGAGAATTAGTAAGATCGCTAGTAAGTTAAGAGTAAAGTATCTACACTTAACTTGTAAGCCGTTTGCGTTTAGACTTTCAAAGTTTTTAAAGAAAAATCATATAAATAGATCGACTTGTATTTACATAGGTGATCAAGTAATTAATGATATTTATATGATTAGAAAGCTTAAAATTAAGTCTATTTTAGTAGAACCACTTTCTAATAACGACCATATTAGTGCAAGATTAGTTAGATGGTTAGATTCTTATTTAAGAAATAAATATAGAAAAGAAGATAGACTTGGTATCAACTTATTAAGAAAGGAGTAATAAATTATGTTATTCAAAAAGAACAGTTCATCTAAAGCAACATTAACAAGCCAAATTAGAATTTCAAGATGTTCTTCTTGTGGTGCTGTTTTACAAGATGACAACAAAAATGAAGCTGGTTATATTTCCCAAACTAGATTACAAAAGCACATTGAAGAAATGACATGTGATAGATGCTATAATTTAAGACATTATAACGCTTCAAGTAATGAATTTGATGCAGACTATAAAAAAATTATCGCTAACGCTGTTAATAGTGAAGCTTTAATTGTATATGTAGTTGATTTATTCTCATTTGAGCCATCTTTAATTCCTAATATTAGCCAATATTTAGGAAAAAATGTCTTAGTTATTTTAAATAAGAGAGATCTTTTACCTTCTTCTAAACCTGATTCAGAAATATTAGAAGAATCTAAGCGTAGATTAGCTGCAGAGCATGTCTATCCTAGCGATATTGTTTTATTTTCATCTTATTCAGGTTTAAATATTCAAAAATTATTTGAAACAATGAATCGTTTAAGAAAGGGTAAAGATGTTTACTTTATAGGTTCTTTCTTAGTTGGTAAATCTAGTATAGTTACAGAAATGTTACGTCAATATAGAAACGAAACAGATAGAATGATTACAACTAAGCAAGTTGAAGGTACTGTATTAGATGTTATGGAAATACCTTTAGATGAAGATTCTTCTATGTATGATACTCCAGGTATTTATAATCCTTCTTCTATTTTAAATCAATTAGAAAGAGATACTTATAAATATATTATTCCTAGAGAAGAAATTAAACCTAGAGATATAACTTTAGAACAAGGTCAATATTTAATGTTTGGTGGTATAGCTTGTTTAGGTTTAGAATCCAATTCTAAATTAGAATTAGTTTTAAACGCTTCTAATAGCCTTGAAATTAATAAAATTAAAAAGGACATGTTAGAAAGAAGCTTTAACCAAATCGCTTCTACAATGATGGGAAAACCATCTTCTAGTTTAATTAAGCAATTAAGTGATCTTGAAAGAAAAGAAATCTTAATTCCACCTAGTGGTAATATTAAACTTATTATATACGGATTATTAAATTTAACTTTTAAAGGTGAAGGTCAAAAAATCGTTATCTATTTACCTAAAAAGGTTAATATTAAGGTCTTAATTAACTAATATGGATGAAATTGTTTTAATTAAAGAATTTGATCCAATTGATATAACTAGCCTAGAAATTATTTCT
The DNA here is from genome assembly GCA_963622735.1 of Phocaeicola dorei. Classification (GTDB taxonomy): domain Bacteria; phylum Bacillota_I; class Bacilli_A; order RFN20; family CAG-288; genus Scatoplasma. The sequence continues at coordinate 9,867 of CAVFIT010000046.1, forward strand.
AGGCTAAATCAATTTTATAAAGTTAATATCTTTGTAGATAGTTCTTCTTATAATAAAGATGAGATTATATCTATTATAAAATTAGGACTAGAAGATATAAATTGTATAAATCAGGTTAATATATTATGTTTTAGTAAACAAGAACTAAATAATTTAGATTCTAATTACAAATTAATCGATTTAGATAATAACTTAGATGATTCTATTAAATCTATTAAGACTTTATATAATCAAGATAGTTTTTATTTAGATGATTCTATTTTAAGTGTTGATTTAGAATATATAGAATCTAAATCAATTCAAAAGGGAATTAGTTTTAAAACAAGTATTTCTATTTTAAATTACATTTGTGAATATAAACGTTACTTTGCTTGTAAAGTAATCCAATATATGTCAAAAAGTAGATATGAACATGTCCTTAGGGTAGCTAAATTAGCTTATAAAATAGCTATTTCAAATAATGAAGATCCTTATTTAGCCTATCAAGGAGGGTATTTTCATGATCTTACTAGAGATAATTCTAAGTTTATTCAATATAAAGAAATTGTAGATAGTAAATATAGTAAATATTTTCCAAATAATACAATTCCAGATTTTATGTATCATCAATTTACTTGTGAATATGCTTTAAAAGATATATTTGGTATAGAAAACAAGATTTTATATAAAGCTTGTAGATTTCATACAACAGGAAATACTAATATGTCAACTTTAGATAAGATAGTATTTGTATCAGATAAGATAGAACCAGGTAGAGATTATCCTTCATCTAATTTAGTAAATAGTTGTATTAATAATATTCAAACTGGCTTTAAAGACGTTTTAAAAGCTAATAAAGACTATTTAGAATCAAAAGATGATTATTCAATCATAAATCAAAATCTATTAACTATAGACTGTTATAAACAGTATTTAAAATAAAAGGAGAAAATTAAAATATGTATCAAGCCAAATCATTAGCTAAAAAATTAGCTTATAATCTAGACTTCCATAAAGGAGAAAATGTAGTATTAAAAAACGTAGAAGCTAAGACTCCTCTTGCAAGATTTTATATCTTTGTAGGAGCCTCTAACTCTAGAAAAATTAATGGTTTAAAAGAACAAGCCTTAGAAATTATTGAAAAAGCAGGAGCTAGTATTAACCATGTAGAAGGGAAATCTGAACAATGGATAATTATTGATGTAAATGACATTGTTATCCATATCATGACTAATGAAGCTAGAGAAAAGTATAAATTAGATCTTTTATATAAAGATTGTCCTGATGTAGACTTTTCTACATCTAAAAAAGTTAACTAATATGAACATAGTAGTTATATGTCCTATGAAAGTAGAATTAGAGGCTGTTTTAAATAAAGCCACTAATCCTATAAAGAAAGAATATAAATATATTACTGGTTATGAATTTGAAACTAAAATAGGGAATGTATTTGCATTTGAAGCTGGTATAGGTAAAACTAACATGGGCTTTGATTTAGCTTATATTAACTCAATTAAGCACATTGATAGAGTAATTTGTTTAGGTGTAGCTGGGGGAATTAAAGATTATATAAAGCAGTTAGATATAGTTGTTGCTAATAAGGTGTGCTATCATGATGTAGATGCTACTGCATTTGGTGATAAATATAGTCTAGGTCAAATACCTGGTGATAAATTATATTTTGAAGCTGATAAAGAATTTATATCTAAATTAGATAATTATAAAGACGATACATCTAATTCAAAATTATATAAAGGATTAATAATAACTGGAGATCAATTTGCTACTAGTAAAAACACTCCACTTAGTTTAATTAATAAGTTTGATGATCCTTTTGCTATTGATATGGAATCAGCTGCTGTTGGTCAAATTTGTAATAGATTACATATTCCATTTAATATAATTAGATCTATATCAGATTGTATTTATAAACCTGAATCCCAAGAAAGCTCTACTTATAATAACTTTGAAAAGTTATCCGCTAATCAAGCTAGTAACATATTATTTTATTTATTAAATAATTAATAACATAAGCCTTAAGATAGTATAAAAATACGTATTAAGGCTTTTTTAGTGCAAGAGTAAGAATAAATCCCTATTTTGTGTATATTTATTGACTTCGTATAATCTCTATTATGTTAACTAAAATATTTAAAAAAGGCTTAATTATGGCTTTTTATACAAATTAAATAAAAAAGATAACTAGACTTATCCACCTATAAATATGGTGGTTGGTCATAGTTATCCACACAAATTATTTACTGAATAATTACTAAGTATTTACTAATTATAAATATTAGAAAGTAAATTGATATAACTTAGTATCTTCAAGATTATATTTTCTTATTACCCTACTTTTAATCATATGTACTATTAGATCTAGTAGTGCCATAGTTATTATCGCAAGTAAAGTAAGTGAAAATAAGTTATCTATATTGTAATCTACACTAGCTGCTTTTTTAATTAATACACCTATTCCTTTAAAAGAAGTATCCCCCATAAACACTTCCCCCATTATCTCCCCTTTTAATGCTAGTCCACTTGTTTGAAGTACACCTAAACCTAGATAAGGTAAGTTAAGAGGAAATACGACTTTAGTTAAGTTATTTATTTTATATCTTCCATTAAGTTCAATATTTTGATAATAAGTATTAATAATATTTTGACTACCTATATAACAGGCTTTATAAATCAGAGGAAATGTTAATACCCCTACTAATACATAACAAGTAATTTTTGTATAAATAATAAGTATATAAATCATACACGCTGTAGGAAAACATGTAAGTATATATATTACTGGTTTAAATACTTCCCCTAGTTTTGTATAAAACCCACTTAATGTTCCAAGTAAATATCCTAAGATTAAACATATACTTAAAGTTATTACTATTCTTAATAAAGATATTCCAAGAGAGTACATTACATCTTTATTAGCTATTAGTTTTAATGAATTAATTATTGTCTTAAAAAATTCAGGAAATACAACTGATGAACTAGATAGACTTATTATCTCCCATATAAGTATCAATAATATTAGTCCTATAAAGATTGAAAAGTATTTACTTTTAATTATTTTTAAAAATGTATTCTTCATAATTATTATTATACATTAAAAAGCCTATAAATAGGTTTATTTCCCTTTTATAGGCTTAGTTTTTAAATTTATATATAAATACTAGTTAATATAATATTTAGAGAAAATAGAGCTATCTATTTCACTTATTCCATCTAAAGCAGATTCTTTAATAAATTTATTAATATCAAACTCACCCCAGTTAAATCCAAAAGCGTTTGATAATTTATTAGGATTAGTAGAACTATTTAATACTTTATTTAAAATAGAATAGTTAACACCAAAATAGTCTTCTTGTATTAATGATGAGTTTATATATTCATTAATAGTAGATAAAGTAGAACTAGCGTTATTATCTTTTATATCTAATACAGTCTTTTTTATATTATCTAAAAAGTAATTAACATCATCTTTATATTCATCTTTTTCTAACTTAGAAGATATAAATAAACCAGCTTGAATAAACCCATTATACCCTTTTAAGTCATTTAAGCCTTCTTTTTTAGAATATGAAGACCATGAAGAAGTTAAATTCTCTTGTAAATAATATTTATCATCTTCTGTTTTAGATGAAAATATATTAGTTAAAACTGGTTCAGCTACTAGTACATAATCAATATCTTCCCCATTATATTTACCTGTTTTAATAATACTAGGAGTTAAATTTACCCCACTTACTTCATAATTCACTTTTACATTATGTATTTTTTCAAAAATTTTAGTAAATGTAGATGATGTTCCAAAAGAGACTATTTTATCATCACTAGTTATAGTTTTATTATTATCATTACCTGTTGCTACTACATAACAATTCCCTATAGTTAATACATTTACTAATTTATAATCTAAATTATTATTTTTAATTATCTTAGACGCATTTATTAAATCAAATATAAATACATCATATTCTTTAGAATTAATTTTACTTACTATACTAGAAGGATCAACTATGTCTATATTATTTTTACTATCTTTTATAAAAGGAGTGTAACAAATACTAGGTGCCCCACTAGGAGAAAGGATTTTAAAGTTAAGCTTACTAATATTTGTATTATTACAACTAGTTAGACTAATTAATAAAATTAAGCTTAATATACTTATTTTTTTCATATTATAATTCCCTTTTCTTTATACACTTTTATTATAAATATAGGCATGTAAAAAAGCCATTTATATGCATAAATGACTTTAAATAGATTTAGAATACTTCTTTAATAGATTCACCTATTAAGTTATCATCTTTTTCAATATAGAAATTATCTAATATAGTAGCCCCAATATCACCAAATGATTGTCTTTGTTGAATTTGTCTACCATCTTTAATTAATTTAGAATAAATAAATAAAGGAACTCTTTCTTTAGTATGGTCTGTACCTATCCAAGTAGGATCATTACCATGATCAGCACTAACAAGTAATAAATCATCTTCTTTTAAATAAGACATTAGTCTATTTAACCATTTATCAAAATCTTGAATGTGATTACCATAACCAATAGGATCTCTTCTATGACCATATTCAGAGTCAAATTCTACTAAGTTAACAAAACACAAGCCAGTAAAATCATCTTCTTGGACATATTTAGTTGTAATATTCATACCATCTTCATCAGAAACAGTATGTACAGTTTTACTTACCCCTTGTTGATCAAAAATATTAGCAATTTTACCAACACAAGAAGTCATATAACCATTATCTTTAAGTTGATCAAGCATTGTCTTATAAGGAGGCTTTAAAGCATAGTCACATCTATCAGATGTTCTTTTAAAATTAGAAGGATCACTTCCTATATAAGGTCTAGCGATAATTCTACCTAGTTTATATTCAGGTCTATTACATACTTCTCTTGCTATTTGACAGTCTTTATAAAGCTCATCTAAGCTAATAACAGAAGTGTTAGCAGCAATTTGAAGTACGCTATCAGAAGAAGTATAAACAATTAAAGAACCATCTTTTAATTGTTGAGGTCCTAATTCTTTTAAAATTTCAGTTCCACTAGCAGCTTTATTACCAATTATTTTTCTATTAAACTTAGTTTCTAATTCATCAATAAGTTCTTTTGGAAAGCCAGTATCAGTAAATGTTTTAAATGGTTTAGAAGTATAAACACCCATCATTTCCCAATGTCCAGTCATAGTATCTTTTCCCTTACTAGCTTCTAAACATGTTGTTACATAACTATTAGGATGATTTACTTTACTAGTTCCAGGAATGTTTTCTAAATCGTTAATACCTAAACTATTGATTGTAGGAATATCTAATTTACCCATTTTTTGAGCAATATGAAGATAAGTGTTTGCCCCTTTATCCCCATAATCTTCTTGATGAGGATGATCTCCTATTCCAAGTGAATCACATATTATTAAAAATACTCTTTTATATTTTTTATATTTTAATGCCATAAGTAAATTCCTTTCTTTACCTTATTTATTATATCAATTAAATTAAACTAAAACTTATAAAACACTCAATTATTTATTATTCATATATTTATCATAAGCTGATAATATACGCTTTGTTGATACATGAGTATATATTTGAGTAGTTTCTATTTTAGAATGTCCTAACATTTGCTGAACTTGCTTTAAATTAGCACCATTTTCAAGTAAATGAGTAGCAAAAGAGTGACGTAAAGTATGAGGAGATATCTCGCTAGATATATTAGCTTGTATAGCGTATTTTTTAATTTGTTTATAAAAATATATTCTTGAAAGAGGTTGACCATCTTTATTTAAGAATAAATATTTACTTTTTGCCCCTTTATTAAATCTTCTAAAATTATCATAGTAGTATTTTATATAATACATGGCAAATTCACCTAAAGGTACTATTCTTTGTTTATTGCCTTTACCAGTTATATTTAAATAGGCGTTAGTAAAGTTAATATTGCCCTTTTCTAAATTAACTAATTCACTAACTCTAAGTCCTGATGAATATAAAGTTTCTAACATCGCTTTATCTCTAGCTTGATAAGGTTTAGAAATATCGGGAGCATCTAATAAAGCCTCTACTTCTTCAAATGAAAGCACATTAGGTAATAATCTATCCATTTTAGGTAAATAAAAACCATTTAATGAGACATTAATTAAATTAGATTTATTTAAATATGCATAAAAAGAACGAATAGTAGTTCCCATTCTTATA
>CAVFIT010000046.1:16074-20729 GCA_963622735.1 Phocaeicola dorei
ATAATAGTAGAAGTAGCTAATAACCTATTAGATAGATACATAATATAATCATCTAGTGTTTTTTTAGTTAAATTATTAATATCTATATCTTTAGTAAAGGTTATAAAAGAAGCTAAATCAAGCTCATAAGAAGATATAGTATTCTTACTATCCCCTTTTTCAACTGATAGATAAGCTAAAAAATCATCTTGTACTTCACTTATTCTCATCTTTTTTCTCCATATAATCTTTTAATGTCATTAAACTAGGTGTAGATAGACTCTTATTTAAATCATCAATTAAAGATTTAGACTTACTGTTTAACAAATTTTGTCTTTCCTCATCTTGATTAAATAAAGTAATAGTATCTATTTTATTACTATCTTCTATGTTATCTAATGCTATACCAATAAGTCTAATATCTTCACCTTTATAAAAATCATATAAGATATTTACTCCTTTATTATAAATAGTTTCAAAATCAGATGTAGGTAAAATAGATTCTCTTTTAGATTTAGTCTTAAAAGAAGTATCTCTTAAAGTAATCACTACTGTATTAGCCTTCTTTTTATAAGAATTTAATTGATCTACCACATTATAAGTAAGTTGTTTTAATGTATCTACTAATAGTTCAATATCGTTAGTATCATCATATAATGTAGTAGCATTAGATATAGATTTAGGATTAAAAGGGGCTATATCAATATTGTCATCACCTATTCCATTAGCCCAGTTAATTAATGTTTTAGTAGAACTACCTAGTATTGGACTTACAATATCTTGATTAACTAAAGCTAAATCTTTAATAGTGTTGATACCTATTTTTTTAAGTTTAGGAGTAGTTTTACTTCCTATTCCATACATACTAGATATATCTTTATCCCAAAATAGCTTTTTATAATCATCATCTAGACATATTGTAATACCCATAGGTTTAACTAAATCAGAACTCATCTTAGCTAAAAAGCGATTATAAGAATAACCAATCGAACATTTTAAAGATAGTTTTTTATAAATATCAAGTTGAAGATCAAGTAAATATGAATAAGCGTTATCTTTATTAAAGTAGTTAGTCATATCTATATAAGCTTCATCAATACTTGCGACTTCCACTAATTTATATTTACTTTTTAAATAAGCCATAAATTTAGAAGAGACTTTATTATATAAATCATATCTGCCATTTACTATAATTAAGTCTTTACAAATTTGCTTAGCTTTATAAATAGGCATAGAAGAATAAACACCTTTACTTCTAGCTACATAATTACTTGTTGCAACAACCCCTCTTTTACCATCATAACCTACACAAAGGGGTAAATTTTTATATTTTGGATTACAATTTTCTTCACATTGGGCAAAAAATGCATTTAGATCAATATGAACTATATTTTTCATTTTTTACCCTCCTTTTTACTACTTAGTAATATTTTAGTATATTTTTAGTTGTTTCACGGATATCTATACCCTCTTTTTATCTTCAATTGCTTGTTTTCTTAATTCCCTACTTGCTAGTAAACTTGCTTCAGTTATATTAGCTGAAGAATTAATTGTAGCGATCTGTTTTATTAATTCTTCTTCATCTAACTGTTTAATATAAGAAGAAAATTCCCCACTAGTAGAATCTTTATAAACTAAATAAGCTTGATCAGCTAAAGATAGAACTTGAGATAAATGAGTAATAACTATTACATTACTAGTTTTAGATATTTCTACCATCTTTAATCCAGCTTTATAACCTACCCCACCAGATATTCCTGAATCTATTTCATCAAAGACTAAAGTATCTATATTAGATGAATTATTAAATACAGTCTTTAAAGCTAAATTAAGTCTACTATTTTCACCACCTGATAAAGCCTGTTTTAAACTTAAGAATTTATTTGAATTATTCATGTTAACTACAAATTCCACTTTATCAATACCTGTAGATGTTAATTCTTGTTTATTTATTACAATATTAAATCCGCTGCTATTAAGTCCAAGTGAAGCTAATTGACTATTTACATCTTCAATTAGTTTACTAGCGATTTGTTTTCTTCTAGATGATAATTTAGTTGCAATATTAAATAAATGGTCTTGTATAGCTTTTAAATCCTCTTCTAAAGCCTTTAAATTATCATCAAAGTTAATTATTTGATCATATTGAGATTTTAAATCATCTAAAGTAGATAATATCATAGAAGTAGATTTACCATATTTTCTTTGTAATGTAGTTAAATCAAATAATCTAGAATTAATTGAATCTAATTTAGATTCAGAAAAATCTAAATTATCATAACTAGTAAATATGTTATTTAAACTTTCTTCTAAATTATATAAATCTTCTTTAGCTTTACTTGCTTGATTATCTAGTAAAGTATCTTTTAAGCCATTTAGACTTGTTTTTAAGCCGTTTAGAAGGTCATTTACACTTACTTGGTCATTTACATAGTAAGATAAAGAAAACTCTTTAAAAGCGTTTTGAGTGTCTTCATATTTACTTAGTTCATCTTTTTGATTATTTAAGTCTTCTATTTCATTCTCTTTTAAATGATACGATTCAATTTCATCTATTTGATATTTATAAAAATCCTTCATAGAAATATTAGTCTTAGTTTTATAATCTTCTATTTTAGATTTTAATTCTTGTAATTTATTATATTCAGTTTCAAATTCTTGTTTTAATTTATATAAATCATTATTAGAAGTATACATATCGACTAATTCAAGTTGTTTACTTGGATTAAGTAAATAAGAAGAATCACCTTGAGAGAATATATCTACTAAGTCTTGACTTACTCTTTTTAAAGTAGATAAGTTGACCATCTCCCCATTAATCTTAGTTTGGTTTTTCTTATTTGGGGTTAATACTCTAGATATTATTAAAGTATTATCTTCTAAATAATCTTTTAAATAAGGATGAGAGGCTATAAATTTATCATCTAAAGTAAAACTAGCTTCTACTAAAGCCTTTTTAGATTCATCTTTTAATTTAGAAAATTCAGCTTTATTACCACATATTAGTCCTAATGCTTCCATAATTATAGTTTTACCAGCCCCAGTTTGACCTACTATGACATTTAAACCTTTTGAAAAATCTACTTCTAGATGTTCAATAATAGCAAAATTTTCTATTCTTAATGTATCTAACATATTATTACCTTCTTTTACATCTATTATTTTAACATGATATTAAAATACATTATTAATAATAATATATCTTTTTTCTCTCTATTTTTATCAATTTAAAATCCCTAGGAGTTACCCTAGAGATTAATTATAAATTTATTTATCTATTTTAGAATTTAATATATCCATAATAGCTTTATACACCTGTTTAGGTAATAAATTATTAGTTTCAAGCTGTTGATCTACACTCATATGTTCAATAAACTTTTTATCTAAACAGAAAAAATATACATTTCCTTTATAATGATTTTCTAATAATAAATAAGAAATATATTCTTTTAAAGAAGTAGAAGCGTATTCATATATAAATACATTTCTATATTCACTTATTATATTAACTAAATCACTATCTATCGGCTTAATTTGATTTAGTTGTAATGTATCTATACTGTTATTAAATAAACTAATAAGTTGGCTACCTTTTACACCTGTTAATATAAGTAAATCTTTAGATGAATTTTTAGTTAAGATATATTTATTAGTATTTTGTCTAACTAATTCTACTTGATCACAGCTAGGTTGTCTTTCTACTCTAATAAAATAAGGACAGTTACTATCAAAATTATAATTTAAAATTGAATTATATAAATCAAGAGAAGAACTTGGTTGATAAACAATACTATTAGGCATACTTAGTTCCATACTTACATCAAATATACCTTGATGAGAAGGACCATCTTGACCAGTTAATCCACTTCTTTCAACTACTATTAGTACATTTTGTTTCATTAAAGATAAATCAGCAAGTAGCTGATCATAGCTTCTTTGCATAAAACATGAATATATAACTACTATAGGATGATAATGTTGAATAGCAAACCCACACGCTAAGTCTATACAATGCTCTTCAGTTATACCTGTATCAAAACATCTAGATGGATATTTATTAAAACATTTTTCTAATTTAGAACCAAGTATCATAGCTGGACAAATCAAGACTGCTTTAGAATCATTATCCATCTTTTCTAATATAGCTTGAGAAGAAAAAGAAGATAAATATGTACATTTATTAGCTTTAGATGAACTAACTCCATGATAATAACCAATATCATCTTCTTGGGCCTGTTTATACCCTTTTCCTTTAATCGTTCTAACATGAAGGATTAATGACTTATCAATTCTTTTAGCTTGAATAAAGGCTTTTTTAAGCTTTTTAAAATTATGTCCATCTATTGGGCCTATATAAACATAATCAAATGTTTCAAATAGATTATTTCCTAAAAACATTCTCTTAAAAGCGTCTTTTATACTCTTTAAAGAGATATATAACCACCTAAGTCCTTTTCTATTAAATATTTTAGAAAACTTATATGCCCCATTTTGATAAAAATATGAGGTTCTAAGTTTAGAAAGTTTTTCAGAAAAGCTACCAGTAGGTTTAGAAATAGACATATTATTATCATTTAAGACAATAATTAATTTTCCATAATTAGAATTATTAGTTGTATTTAAAGCCTCAAATGATACACCATTAGAAATAGAAGCGTCTCCTATTACTACAATAG
>CAVFIT010000047.1:0-2049 GCA_963622735.1 Phocaeicola dorei
TATCTAATCCAATATTATTTATAATAAAATCATAAAGATTAACTTGCTTTAATGCTAGATATATTTCATCATCAGTTACATCTTCTTTATACATTTTAAAATTATCTTTTATAGATTGATTAAAAATATAAGTATCATAACTTACTAAGCCTATATTTGAATAATAATCTTTTTTAGAATATGAATATAAATCATTATCACCTAAATTAATATTTCCTGAACTAGGCTTGTATTCTCCAAGTAATAATTTAACAATTGTAGATTTACCGCTTCCAGAAGGTCCACATATTCCATATAAACCAACACCAGGGAAATTTAAATTAATATTTTCTAACACGTTATATTCCTTATTATAAGAAAATGTAACATTTTCTAAATTAATATTGAAATTAGTACATTGTCTTTCGCCCCATTTAATTTCTTCATATTCTAATATATTTAATATTTTTTTACCTGCACTAATTCCATTCATAGCGATGTGGAAATAAGAACCAAGTAATCTTAAAGGAAGGAAAAATTCTACTGCGGTTAATATTAAAAATAACCCCACATATGCATTTATGTTATTAGAATATAATTCATATATGGTTAAAGATATTCCTCCTGCTGCACCTAGATAAGCTACTAAATCCATAATAGTAACACTAGCAAGTTGCATTACTAGTACTTTCATTGTAATCTTTCTAAATTCTTCTGCAGACATATTAAGTTTTTTATTATATTCTTGGTCATATTGGAATATTTTTAGATCTTTTAATCCTTGGACACCATCTAAAAATAAATCACCCATAGATGTATATTTTCCCCAGTATTTTGCAAATATTTTCTTTGCGTATTTACTTACCCCGATAATAGAAATAGGAATTAAAGGAACTAAACAAATTAATAATATTGCGACTTTATAATCTAAAAAAACAAATACGAAAAACAAAACAAAAGGTGCGATAGTGGAATAGAAAAATTGAGGTAAATAATTACTAAAATAGATATCTAATTGTTCTATACCTTCTATTGATACTTGAGTAAGACCTGCTAAATTTAAATCACCGATTTGTTTTTGATCTATTTTAATAATCTTGTCGTAGATTTGTTCTCTTAAATTTTGTTTTACTTTTCTTCCTAAAATATCTTTTAATACATTTGAAGTATATGTTGAAATAAATTTAACAATAATAGTAAGAAAAAGTAACATTCCATAAATAAAATATCTTTTAGAATTATCCACATTCATATTTATAGTGGATATAAATGTTTTAGTAATATAGACAATACAATATGTAATATTTAAAGAACATAGTAGTCCTACTATCATTAAAATGACAATGCAAACTATATATTTTTTGTTGTTACCTAATAATTTAAAAAGATTCTTATCTAGCATAGTTAATTCCTTCTAACTATAACATTATATAAGAAAATTAATTAAATATGTTGTATTATAGTTAATGAAAATTATTTTTTAGAAAGATAAAGCTATGATAGATGTAGAGCAAAAAAGACAAAAAGAAATAAAAGTAGTAAATTTAATGATTGAAATTTATTGTCATAAAAAACATCATACTAAAAAAGGTGAATTATGTGATGAATGTAAAAATTTAAGTGAATACGCTACATTACGTACATCTAAATGTCCTTTTATGGAAACTAAAACTTTCTGCTCTAGATGTAAAGTTCATTGCTATAGACCAGATATGAAACAAAAAATAAAAGAAGTAATGAGATTTTCTGGTCCTAGAATGATGATTTATCATCCAATTCTAGCTATTAAACATGGATATTACACTTTAAAATATAAACATCAAAATAAAAAGACAGAAAAGTAACAAAGAAAATAAAATAAAAATCTTTTCATCAATAACTTTTAAATTATTCTTTAAATAAATCATCAATTGTTAAAAGTTTAACATTGTATTTTTTACTTTCATCTAAAACAGTTTTAGTATATCCACTTTTTACAAAGATATAATAATACTTATTTTTTACATTTGAAAATATTTCACTCGCTGATACTAAATTGTTAAATTCTTGTAAATCAAATTGCTTATTTCT
>CAVFIT010000048.1:0-4800 GCA_963622735.1 Phocaeicola dorei
TAATGATTCTATAGTGTTTTTTGATGAGAGTTATGATCAAAATATTGATAATATAGAATTAGCTTCTAATAGTAATAATCATATAGGAACTTTGTATAGTAGATTTAATTTTTCTGATCCTAACAAGCAAGATTTAATTGAAGGGGAATTATATAAAACTAAATATGATACCAAAGACAGTTTAAAAAATTTAAAAGATTTTATATTAAATAAAGCCAATAATAATACTTTATATCCACTTTCTAATTATGATACTCAAGAAATAGACTATGGTAATTTTAGTATTGGCAGTGCATTTGTGCCTTTAAAAAATAAGACAACTATTAGAGCAATGTCTTGTGTTTATAATAACAACATAATGGGTGTTTTGCTGGATTATGAGAACATTTTTGTATTAAATAATCCAACTAATAGTGAAGCTTTTTATCTTTTAGTTACTCATCAAACTTATTTATCACCCACTAAAACATCAAATAGAAATTATAAAGGTGTTGGTGTTGAATTTAAATTAAGTAAGGATAAATCATCATATGTTATAACTAGATATGCTCCTACTACATCTGCTCCTAGTAAGATAACATCATATTCATGTAATTTTGGTCTTCAAATTGGTGAACAAAATAGTCTTGGTGCAAATATATCTTTTTCATATCAAAAAGAAGTAAGTTCACCTACTATTTCTAGTAAAGGATCTATTGGTCAAGGAATAGTTGATATTGTCTTTGAATATGTTGAACCAGGTTCATGGCATGGTGATTTTTGTAATTATAATTCAAGTGAATCTTTTCAATGTAGTCTAGTAGTATTAGAATCAAGTAAAAGTAGTAGTGAATTTAATTATATTTCAAGTGTTACTGGTAGATTTCAAAAATATGAAAACTGGCCATTTCCTTGGGTAGATGAATATTACACTATTAATTTAAGTAATAATATAAAGGTAGAAGAAATCTTATCAAAAATTGCATAAGAAAGGAATATTAAAAATGCGTACAATTTATTCATTAATCTTTGTATCAACAATCATGTTAGCTTCTAGTATTATAGGATTAAGTATTCCTGAAAATAATACAATTGCTAATTCAATTATTGTATCTATTTTTGCAGTTATATTATTTGCCTGTATTTTAATATTATTAATTACAGATATTAAAGAATATAAGAAAAAAGATAATTAAAACACTAGTAAAATGACGTTGAAGATATTTCAACGCCTATTTAATATGTAATTAATTAATATTGACCTTTGAATCTTAAAAGTAAATATTTAAAAATGATTTGGACTTGTAAAGCTACAAATTTATCTTTTAAGTATTCTTCTAAATCTTTAAATGCGACTATTTTAAATTTAATATCTTCAAATTCTTCTAAATTATTATTTGAAAATGAATCTATTTTAGCTAGAACTATACTATTTAATTCATCTGATAATCCTGATGAGGTAGGACTTGATTTTGCTAATAATTCTAAATTTGATATATTAGCACCAACTTCTTCTAAAGCCTCTCTTTTAGCTGAGAGGAATAAATCTTCATTATTATCTACTAGTCCAGCAGGGATTGAATATACATAATTATTTAATGCAGGTCTAAATTGAGTAGTAATAATAGTTGATAATAATCCGGTTTTAGGATTTATAAAATATAAAGGGATTAAAACACCATCAGTTCTAGAATAATCTTTTTTAACACTTACTAAGTCGTCTTTTTTTCTTCTTGAACATATAAAATATGAATAATTTTTTGTTGATGAATCATTTTGAGTTACTTCATAAGTTAAAGTAAAGTAATTTAAAAAAGGGTGATTTGTCTCTTGTATTACATTAATTAGTTTCCATTCCATAAAAAATACCTCATTTCTTTTCACTTTAATAGTTTAATGTTTTATAATTTAAAAGTAAAAAAGAAAATGGAGGATTTTTATGTCAAATGAAAGAATTATTTTCTTAGGTACTCCTGAGATTTCAAGTTATTTATTAGAATATATGATTAATAATGGTTTTAATATTGTTGGTGTAGTTTCTCAAGAGGATAAATTACAAGGTAGAAAGATGATATTAACTCCTTCTCCAGTTTCTAAAACTGCTTTAAAGTATAATATTCCTTTACATAGACCTCATAAATTAAATCAAGATTATTCTTTTATAGAAGAATTAAAACCTGATTTACTTCTTACTTTTGCTTATGGTCAAATTATTTCTACTAAGGTATTAGCTTTAAGTAAATATAAACCTTTAAATATCCATGCTTCTATACTACCTAAATATAGAGGGGCAAGTCCTATTCAAGCTTGTTTATATAATGGTGATTTAAAAACAGGTATTTCTTTAATGGAAATGGTAAAAGAATTAGATGCAGGAGATGTTTACGCTTTAGAAGAATTAGAAATATCTAAAGATGATAATTATTCTTCTTTACAAGATAAATTAAAAGAACTAGCTTGCAATATGGCTAGTAAGTATTTGCCTTTATATTTTGAAAATAAATTAATTCCAGTTAAACAAGATGAATCTAAAGTAGTGTTTACTCATCTAATTTCAAAAGAAGATGAGCATCTTGATTTAAATAAAAATCCAGATGATTTTATAAATCAAATTAGATCTTTAGCTGATATTCCTGGAGGATATTTAATTTATAAAGACATGAAATTAAAAATTTATAAAGCTAGTAAATACGATGATTCTTGTTTTGGAAAAATAGGTGAAATAGTTATCGCTAATAAAAAAGAAATTGTATTACAAGTTAATCAGGGTACAGTTAAATTAGAAATATTGCAAAAACCAGGTAAAAATAGAATGTCTAATGTTGATTTTTATAATGGTAATAATAATTTCCAGGGAGAAATTTTAAAATAATGAAAAAAATATCAAATAGAAAACTCATATATTATATTTGTGTTACTAGTATATTTGCTGCATTAGAATTTGTTATTACTAGTTTTGTAAGTATTCCTATTGGAGTAGGTGGTTATTTAAACTTTTCTGATTTGTTCGTTTTTTTATTAGCGTGCTTAGTTAATCCTATTGTAGGAGGATTAGTAGGTGGAATTAGTGGAATGTTATCTGATTTATATTTAGGATACGCTTTATTTGCACCTTTCACATTGGCTTTTAAATTTATAGAAGGTTTAATTAGTGGATATTTATATTTATATTTTTGTAAAAAACAGACTAATGAAATTTTTAAAATATTATTAACCTTTTTATCTTTTATTATAGGTGGAATTATAATGGCAGGATTATATATGATTCCTGATTTTATTACTTATTTTAATAATAGTGATCCATCTATGACTTTAAAAGTTGTATTTTTAGACTTAGGATTTAATACTATTCAAGGATGTGTTAATGCTTGTATAGCGTCTATATTAATAATATGCTTTGAAAAATCAAAAGGATTTGAAAGAATAAATAACTTATAGTTATTTAATTGTTAGTTATTTCTATGATAAAATTAATCTAGAAATTAAGGAGAAAAAAGATGATTAAAATTTATGTTAAAGACTTTGGCGTAATGAGTTTAGAAATGGATTATGAAAACGCTAAAAATACAGCTAGTAACTTTGTTATGTTAGCTAAAAGTGGATTCTATGAAGATTTAACTTTTCATAGAATTATTAAAAACTTCATGATTCAAGGTGGAGATGGTGAACCTAGACAAAAATATCTAGATTATACAATTAAAGGTGAATTTAAATCTAATGGTTTTGATAATAAATTAAAACACACTAGAGGTGTTATTTCTATGGCTAGAACATTTATCCCAGATTCAGGTACATCTCAATTCTTTATTTGTCATAAAGATGCTCCTCATCTTGATGGTGAATATGCTGCATTTGGTAAAATGGTTGATGGATTTGATGTGTTAGATAAAATTGCTAGTGTTAGTACAAATTATTCTGATGCTCCTTTAAAAGATGTTATTATTGAAAAAATAGAAGTTATTGATGAACCTTTATATCCTGTTGTAAAAATTAAGGACTAATTTAATAATGATCGAAATAAAAGATTTAACTAAAAGATTTGGCGGTAAAATTGCTGTAAATAACCTTAATCTTACAATTAATGATGGTGAAGTATTTGGTTTACTTGGTCCTAATGGTGCAGGTAAATCAACTACTATTAAAATGTCTACAGGAATTTTGAATCCAACTAGTGGTGATGTTTTTCACAATGGTCATTCTATTGTAAAAGATACATTAAACGCTAAAAGACAATTTGGATTAGTACTAGATAATCCAGATATGTTTTTAGGTATGACTGGTCTTGGTTATTTATCTTTTATTTGTTCTATATATGGCGTAGATGAAACTCTAGCTATGTCTAGATGTAAAGATTTAGCTAAAAAATTTGAAATCTATAATGAATTAAATAATTATATATTAAATTATTCTCATGGTATGAGACAAAAGATCTTCTTAATAGGATCTCTAATTCATGATCCTAATAACTGGATTTTAGATGAACCATTAACTGGACTTGATCCTGAAGCAGCTAAAATAGTAAAAGATATGATGTTAGAGCATGCTAAAAATAATAAAACAGTCTTGTTTTCTACCCATGTTTTAGATGTTGCTGAAAAAGTATGTGATAGAATTGGAATTATTTTTAAAGGTAAATTGATTTTTGTTGGTACAATTAACCAACTTAGACAAAAACAAAATGAAAAAGATTCTTCATTAGAAAATTTATTTTTGGAACTTACTTCAAATAATGAAACAGTTTTATAGTTTATTAAAAGCAACTTTTGCTTCAAGTGTATCTTATAAGAAAAATAAAAAAGGTAAGCTCACTTCTTCTAATGT
>CAVFIT010000049.1:0-6513 GCA_963622735.1 Phocaeicola dorei
GCAAAAGATGGATCTAGTTTAATCTTATATAAAATGATAGATGGATTATCTATTCTAAAAAAGAATGATGGAATGAAAATCCAATTTAAATTAATTGAAAATAAGAAATCTAATTTAAGTGTATATTTACTACAAAACAATTCAAAAATGGAGATGGAAATTTTTACTAAGAACTTAAAAATTGATGATAATATTTACCAGTTTGAATATGATTTACTTGATAAAGGTAAATTAGTTCATACTTGTAAAGTTGATATAAAAGGAGTTAAAGAGTATGGAGATTAATGATTTAAAAAATGTTATCGCTTCAGCTTGTAATAAAATAGGTGTGCAAATTAAACCAGAAGAAATAAATCTTATTCCTTCAAAGGTAAAAGAACATGGTGATTTTGCCACTAATATCGCTTTAAAAAGCGCAAAAAGTTTAGGCAAAAATCCTATGGATGTAGCTAGTATGATTATCGATAATTTAGATTCTACTAGTATTGATAAAGCTGAAGTTGCTAAGCCAGGATTTATTAATATTTTCTTAAAAAATGATGATATTTTTTCTGTAATAGGAGAAATTAATTCTAAAAAAGAACAATATGGTCAGTTAGATTTTGGTAAAAACGAAAAGACCTTGCTTGAATATGTTTCTGCTAATCCTACTGGCACATTACATTTAGGACATGCTAGAGGTGCTGCTATAGGAGATTCTTTAGCTAGAATTTTAAAAAAAGCAGGATATGATGTTACTAGAGAATATTATGTAAATGATGCTGGTAGCCAAGTTAATAATTTAGCCTTATCTTTACAAGCTAGATATATGCAATTGTTTGGTATTGATAAACAAGTTCCTGAAAATGGATATCATGGACATGATATTGTTGAATTTGCTACAAAGTTAAAACAAGAACAAGGTGACTCATTATTAAATGCTGATATTGAACAGTTTAAAACTATCGGTATTAAATTAGCTTTAAATAACATTAAGAAAGATTTAAAAGATTTTAGAGTTGAATTTGATATCTTTACTTCTGAAAAAGCAATTAGAAACGCCCATAAAGTTGAAAGTGTTTTAGAAGAATTAAAACCATATTGTTATACTTTAGATGGTGCTACTTATTTAAATACTACTAAAGATGGTGATGATAAAGATAGAGTTATTATTAAATCTGATGGTTCTATGACATATTTATTACCAGATATTGCATATCATAAAGATAAGTTAGATAGAGGTTATCATTATCTTATAGATTTATTTGGTGCTGATCACCATGGTTATATTGCAAGACTCAAGTCTTCATTAAAATCATTAGGATATAATCCAGATCAATTACAAGTTGATTTAGTTCAAATGGTAAGATTATTTAAAGATGGTGAAGAATTTAAGATGTCTAAACGTACTGGAAATGCAGTTTCTTTAAAAGAATTATGCCAAGAAGTTGGTGTTGATGCAGTTAGATATTTCTTTGTAAGTAGAGCTAATTCCCAACATCTTGATTTTGATTTAGATTTAGCTAAATCATTATCAAGTAACAACCCTGTATATTATTGTCAATATGCTCATGCTAGATTATGTGCAGTTATGAAAATGGCAGAAGGTAAATACAATATAGATTATTCTCCAACTGGTTTAGTTGAAGATGCAGAAAAAGACTTAGCTAAAAAATTATCTGAATTTAAGTTAGCTATAAAAGATTCTGCATTGACTTTATCACCATGCAAAATTACAATTTATGTTAGAGAACTTGCTTCTCAAATTAACGAATTTTACACAAAATGTAGAATTATTGACCCTAATAATGTAGAATTAACTAGTAAAAGACTTGGTTTAGTTAATGCTAGTGAAATTGTATTGAAAGAAGGTCTTAATTTAATTGGTGTAAGTGCACCTGATTATATGTAAAAAGAAAGAGGAATTAATAATGGAAAACAAATCAATGCTTACAGTTGCTTATGAAATCTTAAAAAATAGTAACTCTCCTGTCGAGTTTACAAAACTTGTTGAAATGGTTGGTGAACAACTTGGAATTAGTCAAGAAACACTTAAAAGTAAAATTGCTCAATTTTATACTAACCTTTCATTAGATGGAAGATTTGTAGTATTATCTGATAATTATTGGGAATTAAGAGAAAGAGTTCCTTTTGAAAAAGTTCATATTGATATGAATGACGCTTATATCGATGCAGATGAAGAAGAAGATTCTGATGAAAAAGAAAAAGACTTAGTTGAAGAAACTGGTTATAATGATGATAAATTTGAGTCTGATAGCGATGATTCTAGTGAAGATGGAGAAGAGAATTAGGCCAATAACCTAATTCTTGTTTTATATATGGAAAAAAAGTTAATTGATGAATTTTTTAAAAAGATTGAAGCTAATGATATAATTACAATCTTTGGCCATGTATTTCCTGATGGAGATTGTTATGGTTCTAGTCAAGGTTTAGCAACTTTATTAAAAGATTTATACCCATCTAAAAAAATATATGTAATTGGAACTGATATTAAAAAAATACCTACATATTTTCCTAGACAAGATGACATAGAAGATTCTGTTATCGAAAATTCTTTAGTAATATGTGTCGATATAGGAAATATGGCAAGAATTGGTGATCAAAGAAGTGTTAAGTTAAAACATGTAGATATTATCAAAATTGATCATCATGTTTTTGTTGAAGAATTTGGTGGTTTAGAAATTGTAGATGATAAAGCAAGTTCTTGTTGTGAAATGATTGCTGAAATTTTCTATTCAAGAATGGATAAATTACCTAGTTTAGCTGCCTCTATTTTATATTATGGATTTACTACAGATACAAATAGATTTATGTATTCTACTAATAAATCTGCTTCAATAGGAGCTAGATTATTAGCTGATGGAGCTAATAGTCAAGATATTTATTCTTCTTTATATGTAGTAAGTGAACAATCTATTAAATTTAATGGATATTTATATTCAAGTTATAAGAATACTAGACTTGGTGTAACTTATTGTGTTATTCCTTATTCATTTTCTCAATTATATGGATATACACCTCATCAAGCTGCTTTATTTGTTAATGCTATTGGTAAAATTGAATCTAGTAGATTGTGGGTAATTATTGCTCAAACTGAAGATAATAAAGCCTATTGTGAATTTAGATCTATAGGAGATGTTGATGTTCAAAAAATCGCTACTAAGTTTGGTGGAGGAGGACATCTTAATGCTAGTGGATGTACTTTAGATAATTTTGATAGAGCTAATGAAGTAATTGACGAATGTGAAAAAACATTACTTAATACGTTTGCACCTTATCAAGAAGAATTATCTACAATGTTAGATTTAGCTAATTCTACTGCCGATATTATTTTAGATTATTATAAAAGTGGTTTTGATGTAGAAATTAAAGATGATAATTCACCTGTAACTAGCGCAGATAAAGCAAGTGATGAATTAATTAGAAATACTTTAACCACTAAATTTAAAGACCATGGTTTTTTATCAGAAGAAGATGTTGATGATAATTCCAGATTTACAAAAGAATTAGTATTTATTGTAGACCCTCTTGATGGCACAAAAGACTTTGTCGCTAAAGATGATATGTTTGCAACAAATATTGCCTTAACTAAAAAAGGTGAAATTGTTGCTAGTGTAGTATCTATTCCTTGTTTAGGTAAAATTTATTTTGCAGTAAAAGGAAAAGGAAGCTATCTAATTGAAAAAGATCACATGATTAAAAAATTACATGTTTCTTCAAAAAAGAATGACTTAACAGTTTATAATTCAGCATTTCATAAAAATGAAAAATATCTTGAATTATTAAAAAATAATAAAAAGGTTAAAAATATTGAATATGTTGGTTCAGCTTTAAAAGCCTGCTTAATTGCAGAAGGTAAAGGTGAAGTATGTTATTCACTTGGAAAAGGGACAAAGTTTTGGGATACATGTGCTCCTGAATTAGTACTTGAAGAAGCAGGTGGATATTATGTTACAAACCATCAACATAAATTCGATTATTCTTTAAAAGAAGTTAGAAATTTAGATGGATTCATCGCTTTAAATAGTATGGACAATATATTATTAGATGATAAACAATTAGAAGAAGTTTTGAAAAAAGATTAATCTCAATTATTAAAAAATGTCAGTCGTAATAATGTTGACTGACATTTTTGTCTACTTTGATAATGATTCAAAATATGTTTTAGCGACTTTGTCTAATTTAGAAGAGGATATTTTTGTTTGATAACCGTTAGGATTGAGTTTTTGGAAATTGAAAGAATCTTTACAGCAATCATAAATAGTGAATTTTGCTTTAAATCCTAATTCCTTTTCAGCTTTTTTAGTTGAAGCGTAATTTTCAATTACATCGCCTGGTCTTCTAGGAGCAAACTCATATGGAATTTTAATATTAGTAGCTTTAGTAAATGCGTTAACTAATTCTAATACTGATGTTCCTTTTCCTGTTCCTAAATTATAAATGACTAAGCCAGGTTCACTAGCTAACTTTTTTAATGCAAGGACATGACCTTCAGCTAAATCACATACGTGAATATAGTCTCTAATACATGTTCCATCAATTGTAGGGTAATCGTTACCAAAAACTTTTAAAGATTTTAATTTACCGATACTAACTTGAGCAATATATGGCATTAAATTATTAGGAATACCATTTGGTTGTTCACCAAGTAATGAAGAAGGATGAGCACCAATAGGATTGAAATATCTTAATAAAGCAATATTTTTATTTGGATTAGCTTTTTGGTAATCTTTTAATATTTTTTCTATAAATATCTTTGTACTTCCATATGGATTTGTAGCTTCTTTAACTGGATCTTCTTCAGTTAAAGGGACTTTATCAGGAATTCCATATACTGTAGCAGAAGATGAGAATATAATATTATTTACATTATACTTAGTCATTAAATTTAATAATGAAATAGTTGATAATATATTATTAGAATAATATTCTACAGGTTTTACTACAGATTCACCTACTGCTTTAAAACCAGCAAAGTGAATAACTGCATCAATTTTATTTTCTTTAAAAACTGTTTCAAATTTATTTTGATTACAGCAATCTATTTTATAAAATTTAATATCTTTATTAGTTAATAATTTAATTCTTTTTAAAACTTCTTTACTAGAATTTGAAAGATTATCAACTATAATTGGATTATATCCATATTCAACTAATTTAACTACAGTGTGTGAACCAATAAAGCCTGTTCCACCAGTAACTAATACATTTTTTATATCACTCATTAATTTTGTTCTCCTTTATCTGCATCTGGGTTTACTAATTGTTTTGTAAAATATTTTCTTGAAAGTTGTCTTATTCTTAGACATCTTGATAAATAACATTGAACTTGATATAAGTAAAATAAACAAGATATTGACCCTATTATTGTAATTACTAAAGCGTAATATTTACCAAAATTATAAGAATAATCAGGTGGTGCAACAACTTTTGGCCAATCACAAATTAATGTTAATCCAAAAAACTTTGTAGTAGGCCATTCAATTTTATAAGATAAGTCATACCATGCTTTAGTATAGTATGAACATGAGTTATCCTTAGTACACCAACCATAGATTAATATAGCAAAAACCATAGAGACAGTTATAATAAATGGAAGCCAGGATTTTTTAGTAAATAAAACCATAGATTTTCTATAAGCTTCTTTTTTAAATGTCTTTCTATCGTCGATAGTTTTAGTTTTTATTATGTTATACATCATTGTGTCTACTTGAAGACCTTGATAACGCATTATATAACCGACTAGTTTTTGTAAATAACCACATATGATAATTACTAATAACAAAAGAACTATTAATATAATTGTTATTTTCTTATCAGATTCAGAAAATTTCATCGCAAGAATTAAATTATCCATTGTAGTTCCCTCCTCCATTTATATCATAATTAGAAGGATTTTGACTATTATTTTGACAATTGTTTTGATAATTATTTTGATTATTAATTTCAAGTGGATTGTTATTAGTTAATTGACCGTTTTGATTTGAATAATCTATATATGCTTGAGTATTAGGTTGATTATAATTGTTTTGATTTGGGTTATTTTGATTATTACCATCTTGATTATTTTGATTAGGATTAACTAAGTTGATACTAATATTTAAAGGTTGTTGAGGAGGAGTAGGAGGGACTTGAGGTTGATTAGGTGGGTAATAACTATTATTAGAAAAAGGTGACACAAAATTATTGTTTTGAGGATTGTTGTTAGCGTTTAATCTTTCTTCAGCTTCTACATCATAATGAGATTTAATAGAATAGTTTCTATGATTTAAAGCGTATATTAATATTTTTAAAGGCGAAAGAATTAAGCCAATTGAAGCATACAAAATGTATAAAGCAAAGTAAGCTAACCAAAATGGTGAAGTTACTATTACTACAATACCGATACCACATCTTTTAAAAAAATTATCCATACTTTTTATTCACTTAGTAGATCTTTTGGTTTATTAATGTCATTTCTAAATCTACTATCATATTTTAGCATAAATAAATAGTATATATTAGTATAAATTA
>CAVFIT010000050.1:0-40565 GCA_963622735.1 Phocaeicola dorei
TAATAAAAGGTAACAGGGGTTTACTCTGTTACCTAATTCATTTTTTACTTAATTAATCCACTTTCTTTTAAAAGAAGTTCAATATCTGTATTTTTTACTTTCTTCTTTAAAACTTTTAATGCTGCTTTCTCTTTTAATGATAATTTAACATCATCTAAAGATTTCTTATCAAGACCATAATATCCAGCTCTTAATAATTCTCTTACATCATATTGACTACCCCAAACTTCAGGTACTGCTCTATCTATATTAAGTAATGTATATACAGCTTCCATACCTGTACGAATAGAATATTCTGTTGTAAATATTGTATCTCGAGGAGTTTCTGCAAATTGACCAACGAAAGCAAAATTTACTGCACCATGAGGAACAACTAAAGGTCTATCTGAATTCTTTCTAGGTTGGAAAAATGCATTAATATAAGGCATATAACATGTTGTAGTATTACATCTATTATTAGCGTAATCTTTAATCTTAGATTCGTCTATACCAATATGATATAACCATTCCATACATACTTCTGCACCAGTACAATCTTTCATAGCTTTTTTCACATAATTACCATTTTTATTAGTATTAAGTGAATATAACCAGATTAATACACTGTTCTTATCTTGGGCTTTAAATTGGGGTTGACGGTTAATTGTCCATGATAAATACCAGTTATTTGTACTATCTTTAACAGTTACAATACCACCAGTTGTAACTTTACCTTCTCTAGGATCTCTTTTACAAACTTTAATTATATGTTGTATGATTTCTTCATCAGAAGTTTGAACAGTAGCACTCATCCAGTTAGTTTTATCAACATCTGAACAGAATTTCATAGGATTACCAAATTCACCATGTAAACTTTGTTTAGCGATGTTTTTCCACATATCCCATGATTCACCTACACCATTTTTAATCTTTGATAAATCAGGTGCTTCATTTTGACTACCATAACAAGAAGTATCTGTACAACAACCGTTAGTAATAATTACTAAATCATTTTCAGTTAACTTATATTCTTTATTAACACCTTTTTCAACATATTGAATCTTTTTAGCAACTTTCTTTTTTTCAGTATTATCAATTACAACATTTTTTACATCAATACCATATGTGATTTTAACACCGTGTTTTTCTAAATATTTAACAAGTGGTAAAATCATAGATTCATATTGATTATATTTAGTAAATCTTAAAGCACTAAAATCAGGAAGTCCATCAATATGATGTACAAATCTACAGATATATCTTTTCATTTCTAATGCACTTGACCATCTTTGGAATGCAAACATAGTTTGCCAGTATAACCAGAAATTAGTTTTCCAGAAACTTTCAGGTAATACTTCTTGAATTTGTTTATCTTCAAGTTCTTTTTCAGGTGTCATGAATAATTTAGTTAATGCAAGTGCTGACTTTTTATCTAACTTAAATAATCCATCTGTATGAGCGTTTTCACCTCTATTTATACTAGCACGGCATAAAGAAAAGTTAGGGTCTTTTTTATTTAACCAGTAATATTCATCAAGTACAGAAATACCTGGAGTTTCAATAGACTCTACATCTCTATACATATCCCACATACATTCAAAGTGGTTATCCATTTCTCTACCACCTCTCATGTAGAATCCCTTAGTTACATCTTTCCTTCCGTCACAAGATCCACCTGCAAGTTCAAGTTTTTCAAGAACGTGAATATTTTCACCCTTCATTTGTCCATCACGAACTAGATAGAATGCAGCAGAAAGTCCTGCAAGTCCAGTTCCGATAATATATGCACTCTTATTATCAACACCCTCTGGTTTTAAAGGATGTGCGAATGCTTCATAAGTTCCAGCTCCATAATACATAATAAAATACCTCCTTGTATTTATTTACATTTGTATTTTAATAAATATTTTAGAAAAGAAAACTTATAAAATTTGAACATTGTCAAATATTTTTACAAATGACAAATATTGTAAAAATTAATTATCTTTTATTCATGTTTTCAATACAATTATCGATAGTACCACTAAGTAAAGCGGATACTTTATCAACTATTTTCTTAGGATCTTGTTTCATATTCTTATCAACCCAATCTAAAACAATACTTACAAAAGAATATTTATAAAAATTAGTAATAAATACTTTATCTTCTTCTTTGATATTTTTCCCTTTAGATTTTTCATCTACAACACGATAAATAACTGGATATACTAACTTATATAAATATTTAGATAATATTTCATGACTTACTGTATGATATATGTTATCTATAAATACTCTATCCTCATATATAAGATTAAATAAGGCAATAAACGCATCTTGCCAAGAAGAATATGATTTCTTATTTTCAAGTGCTTTATTACTAGATTCAATAGTAATCCATTCTACTAATGAAACAATATCAGGAAAATGATAATAAAATGTTTGACGTGTAATATCGGCTTTTTTTGCAATATCATTTATAGTTATCTTAGGAAGTGGTTTTTCAAGTAGTAGTTCTTTAAAGCTTGAAGCTATTTGTTTTTTAGTTGTAAGTTTTGACATTTTATACCTCTATAATTATTTTTGATTATATCACACATTGTAAAAACCCTTAAGTCTATTAAGTTTAACTTAAGGGTTTATTAAATAAGTATAATTTGAATATTTAGATTAATCTAAAGTAATTTGAAGCTTACATGTATATCCATATGTATCATCTTCATCAATAGATAAGACCTTCATATTGTAATTACATGTTATAGAATCATCAATTTCAACAATTTCTTTACCTGCAGTTGTTCTACCTGTAATTGTTTTAGCTTTGTTCCATAAATTAGAACGAGAAGGCATATATTGACTAAATGCAGTACTGCTTAAATTGAATTTATGACCTTTACTAAATAAATCACTATTTGTAGCGTTATAGTTAGCAGAAGTCATCCAGTTAGAAGTAGAGCTACCATTAGATTGGATTAAAGAAACTAATGAATAATAACCTGTTTGTTTTTTACCAGAAGCATCTGTGTATGGGAATGTATCTGTAGCGTTAGAATTATTATTTCTTCCACCATAGGAATTATCAACTCTAAATTCTGTAGCTTCTTGACCGATTTTATCAGCATCAGAAACATAAGTATCATGAGGATATTTATCTTTAGATAAAGAATTATAAACTCTAGCATCAACATGTAAAATTCTTACACCAGGTTTTGTATAACCAGTAGTATTTTGATAACCATTGATGTAGTCGTTTTTAGCTAAGCCTGTAGGACCAACAAGTTCTAAGATAAAGTATTCATCAAAAGCAGTACCATTATAATTAGGTGAAGCAAGCACTAATGAATCACCACTATTTGTAAAGGCATTTAATGTAATAACAGCAGTCTTACCACCTTTTAATTGTTCTTCAGTTAAGATATATGGATTTGTCCAGCCTAATGTAAATTTAGAGAAAGCTGAATGATCACCTAAGTTTTGATCCATATAATCAACACTTCCCATAGGTTTCCATTTATTATTGTAATCATAATAATCATCTAAACCGAAAGTATGACCTGTTTCATGGATAAATGTATGAGAATCATAACCATTACAGCCTTTAGACATAAAGCTAGTAGAAGCCCAGCCTAATGTTTTAACTGTAGGAGTATCTACATCAGCTTTTGTAGATGTATCATAAGTGACATAAGCCCACCAGTTGGAATTATAATCTTCAGGATAAGTATATACAATCCAGATTAAATCCATAAAGCCATCACCATCAGCATCATAATAAGTAAATGGTTTAGCATTTTCACCTAATGCACCATGATTGTCTTTAGCATATTCTTGTAAATACCAATTTCTACAATATTGAGCAGCATATACACCTGCATTTCCACTACAATCTGAATTAAATTGGCTAGCTGTACCATTATAGGTAATCCAAGGCATAACATCACATTCAAATTTAGCCTTACCATAACTTGATTTAGTATAAAATGATTTAACTGAATAAGCTGTGTTATCAGTCTTTTCAGACATTACTTCATCACTAGCAGTAAATGTAGTAACAATTTTTTCTCTTACTTCTTCAGTAGCAGCAGTAGTCTTTTTATCATAATCAGATGTACCTGTTTGGAAAGTAAATGGAGCAACAAAAACATGTTGACCACCTGTTGCAACAGGATTTAAATGAGGGCTATTTTGATTTCTATATAATGTATCTTGATTTAAATTAGCAGTTTTACCATCTTTTGTAGTATAAGTAGTTTTACCTTTAGCTAAATCTTTTTCTGTTAAATCAGCTTTGATTTCAGATGAACTAGAAGATGAAGCTGAACTTGTTTGAGAAGAAATCACACTACTAGTTGAATTATTACCACAGCTTGTAAGTGAAGCTAATACTACAAATACAGATAATGTTTTTAATAATTTCTTATTCATAATTTTTTCCTTTCTTTTTTTATTATTTTAAATTTCCTTATTAAAATATATTTAAACTATGGTCTTAAATTATAATAAGGAATAAGTAAGAATAAACCAATAATTAAAAATATAGCTCCAACAATAAACATATACATAACATTTGGTTTATCTTTTTCACGCTTAAGTTCTTTATATTCAGCATAGTTTCTAGCAACTTTGGTCTCTTTTAAATCCTTATGGAAAGTTGAATAAAACACAACTTGAAGAGAATAAGTAAGCATATCAAATGCCCCTTGATAAGAACAATATACTAAAAAATAGCTCAATATAACTATTAATCCTGATAATGAGAACCCATCAACTAAACACTTATAAAGAAAGTCTTTATTAGAATAATATTCTACACAAAATATTATAGTAAATAGTAATACACATACAATAAATGAGACTATTATTCCTATAATAAAGACTTTTCTTTTATCAGTATCTTTAACTTTATATGGTTTAATCTTGTTATCTTGCATAAACAGATTTATTTTGTTTAAGTTCTTCTTTGTATTTTTCTTCTTCTACATCATTACATAATACAAAGTGACCTTTTTCAAGTTCTCTCATTGTAGGTTTTTGAGTTGAATAATCATGTTCTAAGCTAGGATTATAAACAATTCTTTTTCTATTTGCTTCAACATTAGGATCAGGATAAGGAACAGCAGATAATAATGATTTAGTATAAGGATGTAAAGGATGAGCAAATAACTCATCAGCAGTAGCAAGTTCTACTAAATTACCATAATACATAACCGCAATTCTATCACAGAAATATTTAACAACAGATAAGTTATGAGCGATAAATATAATTGTTAAGCCTAAATTATTTCTTAAATCGTTAAGTAAGTTAATAACTTGAGCTTGAATAGAAACATCCAAAGCTGAAACAGGTTCATCAGCGACAATTAATTCAGGATTCATGATAATAGCTCTAGCAATACCAATTCTTTGACGTTGACCACCAGAGAATTCATGAGGATATCTATTAGCATGTTCAGGAACTAAGCCGACTAATTTTAATACTCTTTCAACTTCTTTATTAATATATTCTTTATCATGAACACCTTGAATAGTTAAACCTTCAGCAATAATATTTCTAACTGTCATTCTAGGATTTAAACTAGCGATAGGATCTTGGAAGATCATTTGAACTTTATTAGCGATATTTGTGGCTTTAGCTCTTTTAATAGCTTGTTTATATTCATTATATTTGTTGTTATATTTTTCATAGACAACTTTAGCGTCTTGATAATCATTAATTAAAGAAGCATATTTTTGACTTACACTATCTTTACTTTGCTTATCTTGACATGCAGATAATTCTTTTGAGTATTGATTATATTGATTAGAAAGATCTTTATATTTAGCTTTACTAGATTCATAGTTAGTGTTGTAATCATTAATAAATTCTTCATAATCTTTATTAACTTTTTCAACAGCTTGTTTAGAAATGTTTTTATTGTAATTTCTATCATCTTTTTTAGCTAATTTGATTCTTTGCTTTTCAACAGAACAAATATCATGAGCCTTTTGTTTTTCATATAATACTTTTTCATCATAACTAGCTTTTAAAGCATCATATTTTTTAACATATTCTAACTTAGCATTTAAATTAGAATCTTGTTCTAATTGACTTGAACTAGGCTCTTTAATTTTAGAAAGGCTTCTATAATTAAATTGTTCATCAAAGTTATTAGTATATTCAATATTTAATTGATTAACTTCTTCATCAAACTCATTTTTAAATCTTTTTAAAGATTCTTTAAGTCTAATATTTGTAAACTTAATTTCTTTTTCGTTCCATCTAGTACCTGCAGCGATTCTTATACCATCTAGATAAATATCACCAGAAGTGATTTTATATAACTTAAGAATATCTCTACCAGTAGTAGATTTACCACAACCAGATTCACCAACTAAGCCAAATACTTCACCTTTATAAACATCAAAAGATACATCATGTACAGCTTTTAAATATTTACTAGTTTCAGACTTAAATTTAAAGTATTGTTTTAAATGTTTAACTTTTAATAATAATTCAGCGTCAGTGTAATCAAATTGTTTTTGAAATTGAACAGGTTTAATTTCTTCTACATTAGTTTCTTTTGTAGTTTCTACATTTTTAGTAGCTGACTTAGTTTCTACATTTTTAGGAGTTGTAACTTTTTTAGTAGTTTTCTTTTTTGTTTGTTCTTCAACTACTTCTTTTTTAGCTTTAGCCATTAGTTATTTCCTCCTTTCTGTTTTACACTATTTAAAATTGAATTCTTGTAATTTGAAGGACTTGGACAGTTTTCATAATTACATTCTTGTAAAGATTCTTTAATTCTATTGACTACGATTTTAGGTGCTTCAACATCAATTGCATTTGGATGTAATAACCATGTAGCAGCAAAGTGAGTATCACTTACTTTGAAAAATGGTGGTTGAGCAACAAAATCTTGTTTTAATGCATATTTATTTCTTAAAGCAAAGGCATCACCTTTTGGAGGTAATAACATGTTAGGAGGAGTGCCAGGAATAGCGTTAAGCTTTTCTTTTGTCTTTAAATCAGGCATAGATCCAAGTAAAGCCCAAGTATAAGGATGTCTAGGATCATAGAAAATATCATAGACTGTTCCATATTCAACTATCTTACCTGCATACATAACTGCAATATCATCAGCCATGTTAGCAACAACACCTAAATCATGAGTAATAAAGATAATTGATAAGTTCTTTTCAACTTTAAGCTTTTGAATAAGTTCAAGAATTTGAGCTTGAATAGTAACATCAAGAGCTGTTGTAGGTTCATCACAAATTAATACTTCAGGATTAGAAGATAAAGCGATAGCGATAACTATTCTTTGTCTCATACCACCTGAGAATTCAAATGGATATTGATTATAACGTCTTTCTGGTTCATTAATACCGACTTCAGTTAATAATTCTAAAGCTCTTTGTTTACCTTCGGCTTTAGTCATACTTCCTTTTGAATCAATGACATTTTTTAAATAATTAATTTGAACCTTACTTGCGATAGAAGTTAATTCTTCTTTTGTCTTTGGTTGACTTACTTGTTCTAAATGATTAATTAATTCACTTGTTAATTGTTTAATAGCGTCAACATGTTCACTAGGTAAAGTTAATACTTCTCTAGATTGAGCTCTAATATTAGCAGGTAAATCATATACATCACTTACATTATGTTTAGTTAATAATTCATTTGTCTTATTAATTAACTTTTCAGATTCTTTGATTTTGTTTAATAAATCTACTACTAAAGCATAATAAACTTGAATAGTATCATCTGCTTCACTTGCTAAAGAGAATAAAGATTTATTTAATAATGATTTAATAATGCGTAAATCTTTTTTAAATGCATGAATATTAACATCTTTATAATTAACATTATCTGCAAAATATGAAGTATTAAATTCATTTAACTTGTCTAATGCAGCTCTAGAACTAACTTGTTGTTTATCAATTTCTTGACTACAAGCTTTAATAAAGAAATCTCTAGAATCATTTAAATTAAATGATTTATCTTCTTTAGTTAAACTAGAAGCGTATTCTTGTAATACATTAAAATCTTCTTTAGAAATTTTACTTAAGATTTTATTTACTTTAGATAAATATTTTTTAGCGTTTTTTACTGTTGCTTTAGATTTTAAAATCATAGCTTCAGTAAGTTGCTTACCTACTTTCATAATAGGATTTAAGCTTGAAAGAGGGTCTTGGAAGATCATTGAAATCTTAACACCTCTAATTTTTGTAAAGTCTTCTTCTTGTAATTTTAATAAATCTTTACCTTCAAAGATAATTTGACCATCTTCAACTATCTTATTATTGGCTAAAATACCTAAGATAGCTTTAGATGTAACAGATTTACCTGAACCAGATTCACCAACAATAGCAAGAGTCTTACCCTTATATAAAGAGAAAGAAATACCTCTAACAGCTTTAACTGTACCACCATTAGTTTTAAATGATATACGAAGGTTTTTAACTTCGAGAACTTTTTCTTGTTGTTTTTGTTCCATAAATTAGTCCTCACTTCCTTTTAAAGAGGTGTTAAATGCATCTCTTAAACCGTTACCAAATAAGTTAAAGCAAATCATTAATAAAGAAATAATAATTGCTGGGAATAATAATACATGTGGGTTAAGATCTAATCCAGCTGATTGACCTTCAGAAAGTAATGTACCAATAGAAGAAATACCAGAAGATGTTAAATCAATAATACCTAAATAAGATAATGTAGATTCAGAGAAGATAACACTAGGAATCATTAATACTGTAGAAGTAACTAATGTACCAATAGCGTTAGGTAAAATATGTTTAAAGATCAATCTAGAATCTTTAGCACCTAATGTTCTACTAGCTAGTACATATTCTTGGCCTTTAAATCTATAAAATTGCATTCTTGTAGTAGAAGCAACACCAACCCATCCGTTATACACAAACGCAATCAGCAACGCCAATACAGTAATACCTGCACTACCTAGACTACCTTTTAAAGATAAGTTATTAGTAAATTGAATAGAACAAATAGTTAAGATAATTAAAGAAGGAACATTAGAAATAATATCTGTAATTCTTTCCATAATTAAATCTGTTGTACCACCATAATAACCAGAAATAGCACCCCAAATTAAACCGATAATAAAGTTAATTAAAGAAACCCCTATACCTAAGCCTAATGAGAATAAAGCACCAATAGCAAGTCTAGAGAAAATATCTTGACCTTGGCCATTAGCACCAAATGTCATATATGGTGTCATATTATATTTATATGTAAAGTAATCAAAATAATCTACTCTTAATTCATATTGTTGACCACTATTTAATTCAGCATAGATGTAATTACCATTACTGTCTTTTTGATATAAGCTAACTACTTTACCATTTTCTGTAACAGGAACATATCTATTTGAGTTATAATCACCATTTGATTTTTTATAAGCGGCCATTTTATACCAAACATTAGAATTGTTTTGATAATATGTTGTTAATTTATCTTTAATTTCACCAATAACAGATTCACCAACACCTTCTTCAGTTAATTGTTGAATATATTCATCAATATATTCAGTATAACCAACTAAAGGTTTAATAAGAGATTTACTATCTACTTTATAAGATGATTTATCACTAGAAGTGTATGTTAATAAGCCTTTAGCTTGTTGATCATCTAATAATTTTTGATATTCGTCTGCACTTAAATAAATAATCTTATTACCAACAGCATAGGTATCTCTTCTAATATTGTAACTTGTAGTAACACTAGAACCTACTCTAGTAGAAGTTGTAGATAATAATTTAGCTACTTGGTGATTAGAATCATCATTAACATATGTTGTATAAACAGCTTCAGAAACAGATTCATCTTTACTACCATCCCAAAAGCCAGTACCTTTAAATAATCCACAATAAGGAGTTACATATGCAAATCTTGCATCTTTAAAACCAGATGAAAATTCTGAATAAGATTGAGCTCTATATCCTTTTGAAGAAGCAAAAGGTACAATAATAGCATATAAAACGATAATTAAAATAATTACGCTAGCGACTATACTAGATTTATTTTTACAAAATCTATTAAAGCAGTCTCTAATATAACTTACAGGTTTAGTTTCAAAAGCTTGATCGTGTAAATTTTCTTCATTTAAAGCGAGAGTTAAATTTTCACTAGGAATAGATTCAATATTCATACTAGTATTATTTTTAATGTCTTCCATTATTTTTTACCTCCCATTCTAATTCTAGGGTCAACAAAGCCATATGATAAATCTACAATTAATGAGCCGACTAATCCAATCAAAACATAGAACATAGCGACAAATTGGAATACATCATAGTCTCTAGTTTGAATTGATTGTAAGAATAAAGAACCAACACCATTAACAGCAAAGATGTTTTCAATAATCATTGAACCAGATAATACTGAAATAATTTCACCTAAAATCATTGGAAAAATAGGTACTAAAGAGTTTCTCATAGCATGTCTAATAGTAGCTTGACCTCTTGATAAACCTTTAGTTCTAGCTAATAACATAAAATCTGAAGTTAAAACTTCTGTTAATTCAGCTCTAGTATATCTAGCAAAACCAGCGATAGAGCCAAATGACATAGATAAAACAGGTAAAATCATTGATAAGAACATACTAGGTTCAAACCATGAGTTATTAAATGTCGCTCTAATAGCAGGTAAACATTTTAATTTATATGCAAATATATATTGTAATAAGAAAGCATAGACAAATGAAGGAACAGAAATAAATAACATAACAACTACTGATAAGAAGTTATCTTGCCATTTATTCTTTTTCAAAGCCATATAAATACCAAGTCCTAATCCTAAAGGAATAGAAATAATCATGGAATAAATATTAATTAAAATAGTTGGAGGTAATTGTCTTCCTAAGACTTCTAAAGGTGAAGTTAACCATGCGATTTTCCATGAATAGCCCCATCTAGATAATTCATGAACAGTACCATCACTACCCACGTATGTTGTTGGTACAAATAAATTCTTAATAAATGTGCCTAATTGTTGTAAAACTGGAACATTATAATAATTTCCATCACTGCCTTTATACATTCTACCCATAGAAACTTGTGTAATGTAGAACATCTCAGGATCTTTACCAGGTGCATCTGCAGCTGTAATTGGTAACATTCTTACCAAAATGAAACACAAAATAAAGATAATTACAAAGGTCACAACAAGCAGTAGCAAACGCTGACCAATGTACTTTAGCATTTGTTTTAAATCTCTCATTTTTCTTCTCTCTTCCAATTAAAAAACTTCATAAACTAAAGTTTATGAAAATATAATACTATTAAATGATAAATTTTTAAAGTATTTTAGATAAACTTTTAAATTAAAAAGAGCCTAATAACTTATTTTTTGTTATTAAGCCCTTATTTAAATCAAATATTCGAAAAATTTCGATTATTTTTTATTCTTCAGCGTTTTTGTATAATGTGGATAAATCGCCACCTTGTTTATTAACAAAATCGTTCCAACCACTATTAGTATAGTTAAATGTCATAAATCTAATTCCACCATAACCAACTAATGAGACATAGTTAGAAGAACCTTGTTCAACTTTGAATGATGTTAATGAAGAAGTACCTCTAGCAACAATAGGGATAGCTTCAAATCTAGAAATAATACCAGCTTCAAGACCAGCTAAGATAGTTAATTTCTTATCAGTAGATGTAGCTGAATCCATTTCTGTATACCATGTTTCAAATGATTTAGTTTCGCCCTCACTAATAACGCCATCACCATTAAGATCGATATCTAATAAGACTTCGTTTTGTTTGCCTTTGAAACCATATTCACAACAAGAAGCAAAATCAGATTTACAATAGACTTCCATTAATCCATATGGGTTAATTTGAGCACCACCCCAAATAGAGAAGATCATATCATAGTTACCATTTTTAGCAGAATCATAATAGTTTTCATCTTTAACTGTTGAAACTTCAATTGAAACATTAGATCCTAATTTTTCGTTTGCACCTTTTACAACATTCTTCCAATATTCGTTTAATCTTGTATTAGCAGCAATTGTATTAGCGGAAGTATTATCATAAACTCTAAATTCGATAGCAATTTTATCATTTTGAGTTAAATGACCTTCTTCAGTTGAATTAAATTCATCTTGGAAAGCTTTAGCAACATATTCAATAGCTAAGGCTTGGTTATAACCATAACTTGATTCAGGAAGTGCTTTATCTTCACCAATAGTTGTACCACCTAATTTACCATAAACTTGGTTATAAACAGATTTACCTTGTTCTGTGTCTCTATATTTTTTACCATGTTCAACATCAGAAAGATATAAATCGTTTAATAAACCTGTAAAGGCTTTAGAACCAGCAGTAGCTTGAGAAGCAAAGTCTTTTCTATTAAGAGATAAAGATAAACCTCTTCTAAAATCAGTATTAGCAAGAATGGTTTTATTACCAGAGCCCATACTTGTTTGTCTTTCTAATAATTTACTTCTATTAGAGTTAAATGAAACTTTTGTTGTATATGATTCATAAACTGTTGTTAATCTACCAGAGTTACCAAAGTCTTTCATATCATCAGCAGTTAAATCAATATCATCTAACTTACCTTGTTTAAATAACATCATAGCTGTTGTATGATCAGTAATAATTTCAGTGTTTAAACCTGTCATTTGGAATTGACCAACATGTTTACCATCATTCCAACCATACCAGTTTTCGTTTTTAACTAAGTTAATTGTCTTACCTGATTCATATTTTGATAATTTATAAGGACCAAAAGCCATATAGTTATCAATTGAATTTGTGGCATAACTTGTTTGCTTTGTACCATTAGCTTGAGTTGTGGTTAATTTTTCATATAAATCTGTTTTTACTAACCAGTTACTAGATAAGGCAAACTTTAAATTTAAATCAGTGATTTCTTTAGCAAGATAGAATCTAATTGTATAATCATCAACTTTAACTAAGCCGACATTATCCCATGTCTTTGTACTTGTGTTATAAACAGAAACATAAGACATGATTTTATAACCTTCTGTTTCACCCCATTTAGCTGTAATACCATATCTATTTAAACCAGTAACAATAGTATTCATATCAGCTATTAATTTTGCTTTAGAATACTCATCTGCATTTGTTCCTGTAATAGAAGAGTTATTAGCATCTTTTCTAACATAAATTTTATTAGAATCAAATTCTTCAAAATCTATATCAGGATGATTTTCTAACATATCTTTACTAACTGAGTTAGCGCCTTCTTCTTTAGCTTTTTCCCAATCAGATTTATGTTCATCATAATAACCTTGATGTTTAGCATAATAAGAAGTATTAGAATAACCTTGTAATAAGAAAGATTTAACAGCATCTGTAATTCTACTAGCGGCTAAATTATTAGCTGCATTATCTGTAATCATACTTTGTTGGAATAATAAGTAAAGATTAGATGTAGATTCACTTGAACCAGAAGCATCATTGAAAATATTTTTAACCCAGTCATTTTCTCTACCAATATTTAAATAGTAGACATCATCTTGACATGAATTTTCATCAAATTCACCATTTGTTTTATCAACATGGTTATAAGCAGATTCAACTGTAGATCTACCAGATTTAAAATAATCTTCAGCATTAGCAATAACTAAATTACCATTATAATAGCTATCAGCACGATAGTTAGCATATTTAGGATCAAGTTGAAGTTTCATAGATTCAACATAATCATCAGCTTTAATAGCAGTACCATCTTGCCATTTAGCGCTTTGATTTAATTTAATATCCCAAATTAAACCTTCACCAACGTTACCATTATAGTATTTAGAAAGTGTAGCATCATCAATAGTAGATGGATCAACTGCAATAGGCATTTCAGCAGCCATTTCAGTAACAATTTCATAACCATCTTTTGTGGAATTTAAAATTGTGTCATATAAACCCATTTCTGTGTAACTAGTGATATAAGATTCATCACTAGTTTCCCAGTTATGTGTGTTCCATGTTTTAGGATTTGTAGAAATGTAGGTATTATAAACATAATCACCTAAATTAGAACTTGTATTATTACAGCTAGCTAAGCTAGTTGTAGAACAAAATCCTAATACTGTTAATAACGCTAAATAAGATTTTCTTTTCATTATATTTTTTCTCTCCTTTTAATTAGTAACCAATACCAGTTGTACCAATATTGGTAATATCAAATGCCCATCTAGCAACTGTATAGGTTCCACTACTTGCAGACCATAATAAGTTTACACCGACATGGAATTCAGTATAAGCTTTGTCAACTTTAGTAAATGAAATAGTAACTTCAGATGTTAAATCAGCCATACAACCAGCTTCAAAATAAGGATATGACCAATCACCTAAGAAATTCATTTGATTATATGTACTAGAATTAATTAAACCAATGATAAAATCAGAACAATATTTACCACTATTTAATGTAACATTTGTTGTGTTTTTATTTACAACAGAACTAGCAATACCAGCACTTTCAAATTCAACATCTGCAACAGATCTAGCACTTACATAAGTAAATACATCTTTATCACCAAGACTAGATGTAGTTGTAGCAGGTTCATCTAATAATGAATAAGATGTGTCACCTTTACTAATATTTGTAATAACATCAACTTTTGTTGAATCTTCTGAATTTTTATTATAAAACACGTAACCTTTCTTAGATTCGTCTTCTTGAGTAGGATCAGTTAAAACTGAACCAAAGCCAGAAACTAATGTTTCTTCAACTGCATCTTGAGTGAATTTCTTTTTAGCTACAGTAGGTGTTGCAAATCTAGGTAATAAATATGCCAAATTTTCAGGAGTATATCCATCAGGTAATTCACTTACTTCTTTATAATTACCAAATGTTCCTGTTTCATCATCAACAGTAGCTGTAAACCAACCAAATGTTTCTTCAATAGTATAGTTTTTACCACTAGCAATTGCTTTTAATGCAGTATCAATACCTGGATCAGTAATAGGATCAGGTTGACCTGTTGTAGAAATATAATTTTCAACTGCAGCAATACCAACTTTATCACCTACTTCTAAAATAGAAGCACTTAATAAGCCTGTTTTTGTACCTGAAGTAATATATGTGAATATAACTGGAGCTTCTGTAACAACTTTTTTACCATCTTGATCATAATAAGATACAGGTTGATAATCAATTTCAGCATTACCAATACCATATCCAGCAGCTTTAATATTAGTTAAAGAATATCCTAAACCATATAAGATGAAATTTTCAGTAGCTTCACTAGTTAATTGTAATATTTCTTTTCCATCATCATCTTTTGTTGTAACTGCATCAGTAAGAGCGGAAATTGGGAAATC
This sequence comes from Phocaeicola dorei, assembly GCA_963622735.1. GTDB lineage: Bacteria > Bacillota_I > Bacilli_A > RFN20 > CAG-288 > Scatoplasma. The sequence continues at coordinate 15,256 of CAVFIT010000050.1, forward strand.
AGCACCAACATAGAAATCAGTTAATTCATTACCTGTAGGACCTTGTTGAACATTTAAATCAGTGCCAAATCTATCTGACATTGTATAGTAATAAACTTCACTATCTGCGCCAAGTAAGTATCCGATTTTAGCACTACTTTGTAAAAAGCCTACATATTGTTCATTATGGACTGTACCTGTTTGATTACCAACAAATCCATTATCGTCAATAATAAATCCATTACTATCTTCAGCAAGATCTTCTACTGTGTAATTTTTTACAACATCCTTTGTTTCTTCATAGAATCTCTTCTTTAAAGCAGAAACACCTGTAATAGTTAAATTAGCTCTAACACCTTCAGCTTGAACACCATTTTGAATTCTTAAAGAAATAGTGCCTTCACTAGTAACAGTTAATTTATGACCTGCTAAGCTAGCATAGTCACTACCACCAGTAAGAGTAACTGTATAGTTATTATCACTAGGAGTTACTTGTTGAGAATTGACATCAAATAAATTGATGTAATCATCAATACTAATTGTAGAACCAATAGTGACAACTGTATCAGCGCTTTTATTAATTGTAATTCTTTGAACTGTAGCATCTCCACTAGTTTGGGATGTAGATGTAGAAGTAGTTCCACTAGAAGTAGTTCCACCACAGCTTGTTAATGTAGTACCTGTTAATAATAATGCTACACATAAAGGTAAGATAACTTTCTTTTTCATAATTTATATTCTCCTTTTTTATTATTCACCAGTTGATGAACTTGTTGTATTAGCAATACTTGGGCTAATTGCTAAATAATAATAACTACTTGATTTTAAAACTGTACATTCAATAGAAATAGTTTTACTAACTCCATTAATTGTTACATTTTTAGAATAAATACCTGTAGTTGTATCATATGCATATCCAGCATCTATAAACTTATCATTAATACTTGTAACCATATTTTTTAATTCAGTAGTAGAAGATGTTGAATATGTTAAATAGTATGTATATTCTTCAGTAGTTGAATCTTGTGTTCCATTAACACCATATGTAGGATAAACTCCACCTAAAGTAGGAACATATGTATCTAATACTTCTGCAGTCATACCTTCACCAAATATTTCTTCAGGTGTAGCAACACCAGTTTTAGTAGAATTATAATATCCACAAGAATCTTCCCATGAATCAGACCACTTTAACTCATCGCAGTTATTTTTAACTGGTAAGTTAATAACTGAACCTGTACTAACTTTATTAATATTAGAATAAGTAATTTTATCAACAATTGTCATTGGGAATGCATATGAAGTACTATATTGATAATAAGTTTCATATGTATTAGTAAATGAAATTGTAGGATTTGTAGGATCACTATTATCTAAAGTAATTGTAAATCCATCAAAACTAAACGCTGTTTCAATAGGTGAATAGTTTTTAGAATATTCTTGAACTGGGAAGACATCATCTCTAAATACATAAACTGATTTAGTTGATGTAGATTTACTAGTATCTTTTTTAAATAAGGCACTAGATAAAGAATATTCAGGGAAGAAATCTTCTTTTAATGTAACACCTGTTGTTTCAGATCCATCTTGATAGAAATTTTCTTTAACTTTACTAAGTTGAATAACACCACTTTTAGTAGTTTGCATAGCGCTAGTAGACATTAATGCTTTACCACTATCGTCTACACTATAAGAATATAATATAAAGTCTTTACCATCAGTTTTACCATCATATTCATATGTAGCAGATTGAGATTCTGTTTCTGAATATGTAATTGAAGCTTGTCTAGTAGAAACAAATTCAAAATTACAAGCTTGTAATGATTTAATAGCTGCATCTAAAGTTGCATCAGTGTCAGTTAATACTGTAGGTAAGCTAGTTAAATTATCACCAAACTTAGTAAATTTACCACTGACACTAACATCTACATTAGCACCACTTGATGTAGTAGCTGCTTCATAAGTAACATTACAACTAATAACATTATTTTCAACTGAGAAAGTACAAGCTTTAGCCTCAACAGATAATCCACCACTTAAGTTAACACCAAGTGCAATTAAAGCTTCTTTTTGGCTAGAAGAAACAGTTCTTAATTTAAATCCGCTTACTGCTTTTGTAAAATCGTCAATAGTAAGATTTGTAAATGGATTAATAAAACTTGTGTTATCCCAACTAAGAGGTTTACCTGTAGATGCAGAAGTAAGAACTTTATTCTTAATTTGATTGTCTAAACCTAAATAAGTACTACAAGCATAACCAAGTTTATTTTTTGTGTAATAAACTTTATCATATGCTGTATCTTTTGTAGGAACATCTCCAGTAGATGCAACAGGTTCATAACTAATAGAATTATAAACTCCATCACTAATAGAAACATCGTTGAGATATTTTGAAACTGAACTGCCTGATTTTAAAAGTACAGTAGCTTCAAATAAATAATTTTGTTTCAATTGAGCTAAATAGGATTCAAAGACAGCAACATCAGAATCTACACTAGAAGTAGAAGAAGATGTGGTAGAAGAAGTAGAATTTGAGTTATTTTGACCACCACAACTTGTTAATGTTACGCCTAATAAAGCCAAAGCAATAATAGACTTAAATTTTTTCATGTTTATTGATTCTCCTTTTTAATCGAATAAAATCGATAATATTATAATATAAAACAATACATTTATCAATTTTTTATGCTATCTATCCAATATAAAATACACCATTTTGATTACAAAAAAAAGAGGTTTTTTAAAAACCTCTATAATTTATTGTTAAGTTTAAGCCTATTTAAAGCCTTTTTCAAAGAAATTTCAGCTTTAGTGTAAGCTTCACTTTCTTTATCTAAAACAGTTTTAAGACTATCTTCAGCTCTTTGTTTAGCATTTAAAGCTCTTTGATAGTCTAATTCATCTTGAGTTTCAAAAGCGTCAGCTAAAACATTAACCTGATTTTGACTTACTTGTAAAATACCACCTTCAATAGCGATAGGATAAAAATTACCATCTTTTTTGTAATTCATAATAGAAATTTCTATCACCCCTACTAAAGGAGTATGGCCTTTTAAAATACCTATATCTCCATCAGAAAGAGTAAAATTTGCCATTTCTACATTATCTTCAAATTTTTTTCCATCTGGAGTGGTGATTTTAAGTAAGAAACTATTATCTGCCATTTAAATTATTTTCCTTTTTTAATTACATCATCAATAGAACCACAATATAAGAAACTAGATTCAGGATATGAATCAAATTCACCAGATAAAATAGCTTCAAATGATCTAATTGTATCTTCTTTTTTAACAAACTTACCTTCTAAGCCATTAAATCCAGAAGCGACAAAGAAAGGTTGGGATAAGAAATTTCTTATCTTTCTTGCTCTATTAACTGTTAACTTATCTTCATCAGAAAGTTCATCCATACCTAAAATGGCAATGATATCTTGTAATTCTTTATATCTTTGTAAAGTTTGTTGAACTTGTCTAGCAACATTATAATGTCTTTGACCAATAATTAATGGATCAAGGATATTTGATGCAGATTCAAGTGGATCAACAGCAGGATAAATACCTAAAGCAGCTAAGCTTCTATCAAGAACTGTTTTAGCATCAAGGTGAGCAAATGTTGTAGCAGGAGCAGGGTCAGTCATATCATCAGCAGGTACATATACAGCTTGGATAGATGTAATAGAACCATCTTTTGTTGATGTAATTCTTTCTTGTAATTGACCCATTTCTGTAGCTAATGTAGGTTGATAACCAACCGCAGATGGCATTCTACCAAGTAAAGCAGAAACTTCTGAACCAGCTTGAGTAAATCTAAAGATATTATCAATAAATAATAAAACATCTTGGTGTTGACTATCTCTAAAATATTCAGCCATTGTTAAACCAGATAAGCCAACTCTCATTCTAGCTCCAGGAGGTTCATTCATTTGACCAAAGACTAATGTAGTTTTAGCTAAAACTCCACTTTCTTTCATTTCGTTATAAAGATCATTACCTTCTCTTGATCTTTCACCAACACCAGCAAATACAGAAATACCATTATGTTCTGTAGCGATGTTATGGATTAATTCTTGAATTAATACTGTTTTACCAACACCAGCACCACCAAATAAACCAACTTTACCACCTTTTAAATAAGGACAAAGTAAGTCGATAACTTTAATACCAGTTTCTAAGATTTCTTGGCTAGCTTCTTGTTGTTTAAATGTAGGAGGTTCTCTATGAATAGGAAGTCTAGGTGCATTTTTAAAATTATCTTCTTTTTCATCAATAGGTTCACCTAAGACATTAAACATTCTACCTAAAGTCGATTCACCTACAGGAACACTAATAGGTTTAGTCGTATCAATAACTTCCATACCTCTAGCTAAGCCTTCAGTAGCACCCATAGCGACACATCTTACAATATCATCACCTATATGTTGTAATACTTCTACTACAAGGTGGTTATTATCTTTTAAAGGAATATCTAAAGCTGTATAGATATCAGGTAAATGACCATCTTTAAATCTTACATCAATAATAGGTCCTACAGCTTGAACTATTGTGCCTTTATTATTTTCTAACATATTCTTCCCTCCTTTTATTCATCATCTTTATTTAATCTACCAGACATTATTTCATTAATTTCTGAAGTAATTGCAGCTTGTCTTGCCTTGTTATAAACAAGTTTAAGTTGTTTATTTAATTCATCAGCATTATCTGTAGCTGATTCCATAGCGTTTCTTCTACTTCCTTCTTCAGATACTAATGATTCAGCTATTTTTTCAAAAACTACTGAATTAATATATTTAGGAATAAGTAGATCAAGTACTTCTTTTTGTGATGGGCAATATATAGGTGGATAACCTATATCAACCACCCCATTATTTTCTGCTACAAATGGAAATATTTTATAGCAGGTAGGAATAAACGTAAGTGAATTTTTAAAATGGGTATATACTAAGTAAATATTTCTATATTTACCTTCCATATAACTATTTTGTAAAACTCGATTTAACATTTTAACTTTACTATAGTCAAATTCATCCATTAAAGATGAATATTCTTCTTCAACTTTAACAACATCTCTATCGACTTTAGATAAGCCTTTTGATCCTATAATAATAACTTCATCATCTTGTTTTACTAAAGTAGATAAATATTTACAAACATTGTAATTATATCCACCACATAAACCTAAAGTAGAAGTAATTACTACATATAAATCTTTATCAGTTTTAGTATTTTGACATGTTAAAGAATAAAGCTTAGAATCTGTTATATCAGTTTGTTTTAAGCATGAGAAAATTATATCTTCTACCATCTTAGAGTATTCGACAACATTTTCCATCATTCTCTTTTTAACTCTAAGTTTAGCACTAGATACTAGTTCCATAGCATTAGTGATTTTTCTTGTAGAAGAAATAGATGAGATTCTACGTTTAATTTTTGTTAAATCTTCTGACATAGCATCTCCTAATTATTTATATGCTTTTGCAAATTCATTTATAGCGTTATTTAATCTTGTCTCATATTCTTTAGACATTTCTTTTTTAGTTTCAAGTTCACTAATTAAATCGCTATGATTTTTTTGAATATATAAATATAATCCATCTAAGAAAGGATGAACCTTATTTAAATCTAAATCATCTAAGTAATAATGTTGAGCAGCAAATAATTCAATTACTTGTCTAACAAATGACATTACTTGATATTGACCTTGTTTTAATAATTCCATTAAAACTTTACCATGAACTAATGTCTTTTTAGTAGAAGCGTCTAAATCAGAACCGAATTGAGCAAAAGATTGTAATTCTTGATAGTTAGCTAGTTCAATCTTTAAAGATTTAGATACTTGTTTAACGCATTTAAATTGAGCCGCAGAACCAACTCTTGAAACTGATAAACCAGAATCAACAGCAGGACGTTGACCAGCGTTAAATAAATCACTAACTAAGAAAATTTGACCATCTGTAATTGAAATAACATTAGTAGGAATATAAGCTGAAATATCACCTGATTGAGTTTCAATAATAGGTAAAGCGGTAATAGATCCACCACCGTGTTCTTGATTTAATCTACAAGCTCTTTCAAGTAATCTAGAATGAATATAGAAAACATCACCTGGATAAGCTTCTCTACCAGGAGCTCTTTTTAAAAGTAGTGATAATGTTCTATAGCTAACAGCATGTTTAGATAAATCATCATAAACAATTAAAACATCTTTACCTTGTTCCATCCATTCTTCTGACATAGTAACCCCAGAATAAGGAGCAATGTATTTTAAAGGATCAAGTTCAGCAGCATTAGCAGCAACTATAGTTGTATATTCCATAGCGCCTTTTTCTTTTAATTTATCATACACTCTAACAACTGTAGATGTTTTTTGGCCTATAGCTACATAAACACAAAGTACATTTTTACCTTTTTGATTAATAATTGTATCAATAGCAATAGCAGTTTTACCTGTTTGTCTATCACCAATAATTAATTCTCTTTGGCCTCTACCAATAGGAATCATAGCATCAATAGCTTTAATACCAGTTTCTAAAGGAGTGTCGACTGACTTTCTAGTCATAACACCTGGAGCGATTCTTTCAATAGGTCTACTTTTATTAGTTTTGATTTCACCTAAACCATCAATAGGTTGACCTAAAGCGTTAACTACTCTTCCAAGCAATTCATCACCAACAGGAACTTCAACTACTTTACCAGTTCTTTTAACAATATCACCTTCGTGAATGAGTTTATCATTTGAGAAGATAACAGCGCCAACTGAATCTTGGTTAAGATTCATAACCATACCAAAAACATCATTAGGGAATTCTAATAATTCACCTAACATTGCGTTTTGAAGACCATAAACATTAGCAATACCATCACCAACTGTAACAATTTTACCTATATCAGTAGAAACTGTCTTTTGTGAATAATTTTTAATTTGCTGCTTAATTAAGGCAGAAATATCATCTGTTTTAATTGCCATTAGTTAGTCCCTCCTTTTAATTCTTGTTTTAAAGATAAGATTCTTCCTTGTATAGAACCATCATATACTTTGTCATCTAATATAACTTTGATACCACCAATAATTGATGGATCAACTTTGTTTTCAAGTTCAATCTTATAACTTAATTTCTTTTCAAGTGCAGATTCAACATTACTTATTTCTTGCTTATCTAATTTAGTAGCAGAATATATAATTCCTGATTTAATTCCTATTGAATTATTAGCCATTTTTATAAATTCTCTAAAAATATAAATAAGTCTATAAGCTCTATTGTTACTACATATTACCTTAATAAAAGTTTTAAGGTATTCAATATCAACTATTTTAAATGCTTGATCAATAATTTCTTCTTTTTCAGACTGATTTAAAAATGCAGAATCTAGAAGTTTTATAAATTCAGGATTCTCATTTAAAGATTGATAAATAACTTTAGCTTGTTGTAAGTACTCTTCAACATTATTTTGTTCAAGAGCAAGACTTAGTAAAGCTTGTGCATATCTTGTAGGTATTGTTTCCATAATTATTTACTATCTTTAGAAATATCATCTACAAAAGAATCAACCATCTTTCTTGTATCATCTTTACTAACTTCTCTTTCAAGTAATTGACTAGAAGCTTGTAAAGCGATATCGACAATTTCTTGTTTGCATTCTTCAATAGCTTGTTTCTTTTCAAGTTGAATATCTCTTTCAGCTTGTTCGCGTTTTAATGCGAGTTCTTGTTTTAATTCTTCTTGATATCTTAGTTTATCTTCTTCAGCTTGTTTTTTGCCTTGTAAAATAATTTCAGATGCTTGTTTTCTAGAATTATTTAAGTTTTCTTCAGCTTGTTTATTATTTAAATCAGCTTCAGCGTTTAATTTTTGAGCATTATCAAGATTAGAATCAACAAATTCTTTTCTTTTTTGAATATAGTTATGAACAGGTTTATATCCTAACTTAATAACTATAAAAACTAAAACAAAAAAAGCTAATAATTGAGTTATAAAAGCCCAAAGATTTGGAATTAATTTACCATTAATTTCAATAGTTGGTACATCAGCTAAAATATTTAAAAAACTCATAATAACTCCTTCCTAAAATTAAATTACATAACAAGACACATAATAGCGATAACTAAACCGTAAATACCAGTAGTTTCGTCTAAAGCACAACCTAAAATCATAGTTGTACGAAGTTTAGAATACATTTGAGGGTTTCTTGCCATACCATCGATAGCGTGAGAACAAATAAAGCCTTCACCAATACCAGAACCTAAACCGGTTAATACAGCAATACCAGCACCTATATACTTTAATCCATCCATATTTTCCACCTCCTTTCAAATATTAATTAGCACCTTCCTGTTTAAGGAATACTTGATCATCTTCTTCATCTTGAGGACCTTCTTGAGACACCCAAATCATAGTAAGAACACAGAAGACTAATGTTTGAATTAATCCACTGAATAAGTCAAAATACAAATGTAACCATGGTGTAATAAATGGAGCTACAATCACTGAATTTAATCCTGGTACAGAAATAAATGCAAATATTGCAGCAGATAGTTGTTGTAAATAGAAATAAACTAATGTCATTAAACAATAACCAACTAGAGCATTACCAAATAAACGTAATGTAATTGATAATAAAGGAGCCCACATTGATAATAAGTTAATTGGTAAAAATACCGCGATAGGATCTATATATCTTTTAAAATATCCCCACTTATTAGTTTTAATAGCAGTGGCATGAATCATTACAAAAGTAATTAATCCTAGACTTAATGGAACTGCTAATTCAGTTAACGGGTTAGGTAAACCAGTTAAACCGATGATGAAGCAGAAGAATATATACATAGCAAGAGCCATTATATATCCAGCAAACTTTCTCCATCTTTTACCCATAATCTCGATTACTTGATTATCTAATAATTCAACAAACGCACAAATTAGAGTAATAAATTTATTTTTATCTTTCTTAGTAGGATCTTTTTTACGAAACATGAACCATATCAAAACACTAAATAAGGCGACAAACCCCATTACTGCAAAAGACATGATCATTTCACCACTATAAGTAGTTTCACCCCATTTAAGCGAATTAGAAAAATCTAACGCCATTAAATTTAAACTCATTTTTTATTAATCCTTATTTTCATTTTCTTGAATAGGTTGAATGTTTTCTTCTTCAACTGGTTTAATTAATGATAATATGCCAGTCATAACAAAAAAAGGAACACCACTAGCAAGAATATTCATATAAATTATCTTATTTTGATCAGCACCTTTAGTTAAGTAAATAACTAAAGTAGATAAACCAATAGCAGCAAACATCATTAAAAAACGAATGAAGTGTCCTGCACCTAACATAACCATTTCACTTTTTTTAGCATCAGGTTTTAATCCATCACCAGATTTAATTAAAAGTACTAAATTTACACATGCACATACCCCACTAATAGCTAAACTAGTAGCGATGTAATAATTATTCCAAATTAAACCTATTAAACTAATAGCAATTAAAACAATAATTACTAACCAGTAAATTAAGCATGATTTTGTTAAATAAGGTAATTTTTTTATCATCTTGTCATTCCTTTCGACCCACTCTATTATACATTCAAAAAACAAAAAAGATAAAGAAAAATCGCATTTTAAAAATTTATTTTTTACATTTTTATAAAAATGTATATTAAATAAATCTAAGTTATTAAAAACTATTAAACATATTAAAAATCCTGTTAACTTTTTTTATTAACAGGACTTACTTTTTATACTGTAGGTAAACTAATATTAGGCATTGAATATTCATAATTCAATGTAATTGTACATGTATATGATGCTTTAGTTAAATATTCAAATTCTAGTTTAGCGATTTTTTCAACACTATCAATTTTTTGAACACTACCTTTTATAGTCACATCACTATTTACATCACTTATTTCTTTGGTAAAAAATGCTGTAGTATCATCTTTTAATACTTTTGAAGTAAATGAAGAACTAGTTCCACTAATTTCTTGTAACACTTGGAAATTATAACTAATAGAAAATACTTTAATTGTATTAGTTTCATCTTTAATAGAATACTTACCATCATCACCTAATGTATATGTTTTACTAGGTGAATAATATATATTAAACGCTTTAGTTTTACTATCACTTCCAGAAGGATTATCAACACTATTTATAATAGCTTTTGTACCATAATTATGTAAGATATTTGACTCAGTATTTACTTCATAATTAGAATAAGTAGAAGAAATAGTCTGCCCTTTGTTAGAAATATTAGTAGAACTTCTAATAATATAAGGACTTTTCTCAGCTTGTATAATAGTTTGTTTAATATCAGCTATACCTGAACTAGAATTATTATTACCTCCACATGAAGTCATTGATACTAATAATAATGATAAAGGTAATATTACTAATTTCTTATTCATAATCTTTTCCCTCCTTTTATAAATTAATATCAACAATAGAACTTGAAGAAGAATAAATATCTTCTATTTGTTTAATATATTCTTCATATTGAGTTTTACATTGATCATATTTTGCTTTTAAATCAGCAACACTAGTTTTATCTTCACTAGATAAATACTTATAAACATTACTTGCTTTATATAAAGGATATCTATAAGTAGAGACATTGCCATCTAACATATCAATATATTGTTTATAGTCAGCTGTAGTAAATGATAATTTACTCTCATCTTTTGATTTAACTATAGGTCTAGATAAGCTAGTATCAAATGACCAATCTAAGTTAGTATCTAAATCTCTTAAGAAAGTATTTTTCTCCCACCATGATTGTGAACTAAAATTAGCATAAGAAATAGAATCACCAAAACTAATAGCTGTTTTTGTTGGAGTAATAGAATCACCTAAATCTGAATAATCTTCAGCGATATAATTAACATTAGATCCACTATAAGAAGATGTATTTGCATCATGAGAACCAATAAAGTTATTAAAGTAAGTAGGTTGAGTCATAGATTTAATTTTTAAATCTGAAAGAATGTTATTAGCAACAATCTTGCCACCTTCTTTATTATGTCCAGCAATAGCACCTACTTCTTTTTTAGCAAATGTTACTTCTAATAAAATAACTGCATTATTAATATTTGTCTTTGCTCTATTTCTACCAATTAAGCCAACTGCAGCTCCTTCAGTATTAATTTTTCCTTGAGCGTAAATATTTTCCATATTTACTGTGACATCTTGAGAAGAACCACCTACACCACCAGTAAGTAAACCAACATATTTATTACAATCGATTTCACAATCAATAATATTTACATTTCTAACATTAGATACAGTTTCATCTCCTCTAAATCTTCCTACTAAAATAGCGTAATATCCTTCACTACCTTCAGCATCAGGATTTGTAATAACTTTACTATTTGTAACATTAACATTTTCAATAGTACCGCCAAACACTTGACCAGCAAGAATACATGAATCACCAGATCCAGAAGTATAACAAGAATCAAAATTAATATTTTTAACTGTTCCTTTTAATTCTTTAAATAATGCTGTTTTAGGATCAGTAGAAACTAATAAAAGATTAGAAATAGTATGCCCTTGTCCATCTAATACACCTGCAAATGAAATAGCAGTATCAGCTGAAAATTTCCAATCATAAGAAGAACAATCAATATCATTAATTAATCTAAATGTTGAACTTTTTGTAGATTCATTAATAGTCATATCATATAAATCTTCTACACTAGAAATATTAACAACTGTTGAAATCTCTTTAGCTGAATAGATAATAGAATCACCATTAGTAGATGTAAGTAGTAAATATGCATCATACTCTTTAGAAATATCTATCAAGTTTGTATCAATAGAAATAGTAGAAGATGTAAGTACAATATTATTACCTCCATCTACTTTACCATCTACATTAGCGTTAGATTTAATATCACTAGCACTAGGAGTTGTACTATTTTTATTTAATATTAAATAAGATGCACTAACATTAGCTTGATATACATTTCCAGATAAAGTAATTCTAGCTTTAGTAGTATAAGTAGAATCTTGTTTTAAATAAGAGGCTTTAAAATTAACTATACTAGCACTTTCACCTACCTTAGATTCATAAAAATACTGTTTAACTTCTTTTATTTCATTATATTTAGTTAATGTAATAGTAAATGTCTTTGTAGTTAATTTATATGCACCTACATTTTCTTCAACTAATATTGGCTCACTAACAGTATAATCACTTCCTTTTGTTAATATCTTTGTATTATCAAATCTATTTTCAATTTTAAATTCAGGAATTGTATTAAATGTAGCTGTATCGCCTTTATAATAATAAACTTCTTCAGGATAATCTTTAACTAAGCCGATACCTAAATCTCTATTAGGGTTAGAAATAGTCTCTTCTTTAGGTAGATTTACAATATTATCAAACTTAATATCTGAAATATATGTATAACCATTTTTAGTACCACTTAAAATCTTAATTTTTAAAGAATCAAGTATTTTAGAAGAGTTTCCATTAGACATTACACCTGCACTAGTGTTATATTCTTTTAATCCTGCAGTTATTTCTTTGTAACTAGAATTAGAAAAATCATATTGATATAACTTAACATAACCAGATAATGTAAGTTCTACTCTATATTTATTCCATATACCTTCTTTAGGAGCAGATTCATATGTGTAATCTTGACTATTATAAACAAACGAATTTCCACTACTTGATAAAGTCATACCAAAGGCTTTATTTGTTCCACCATTTAACGAAATTTCAACTCCGTTAGTATCTCCTTCAAACATGGTATAAAATTCAAACGCAACTTTTTTAACACCGGTTGAATCTGTACTAGTTACATTTGTATTATTAGCATTTATTTTTGTGGTATATACATTAGCGGTAGATAATTTACCTGATTTAATTTCAAGCATTTTCTTATCTTTTATAGGTAAATTAACATTATTTACTACACTTTCTTTAATATTAGCTAAACCTAAATTACCACTAGCAGTGTATTTAAAATAGTTACCTATATCAATACCTGTTTTATATGAATTAAAATCTTCATTAAACGCTAAAGGTAAATCCTCTTCTTTAGAATTAGAAGAATGTAATACTGTTAAATCAAATGTTTTATCAACACTATATTCTTCACCATTTAATTCATAAGTAATAGTAGCAGTTAATCTAACATTTTTATCTACTAAACTATCTTGACTTACCCTACCTATAATATCACTTACTTTACCTGAGTCAGCTTTAGATACTTCTATTGTAATAACACTTGTATCAGAAGAAGCCCATGTAATAGAAGTAGAATATAAACCAGTATGAGGTAATCTAATATCACTTACTATCTTAGTTGTATCAATATTTAACTCTAATAATTCATAAGCTTTAGTAAGTTCATCAGGGTTTTGACTAGTTGCAGTAGCATAATTTATATTCTTTAAAATTGATGAAGAAACATTGTTTCCTCCAATAAGAGAAAAACATGTTGCTAAACATACAATAATTAATGATTTTTTCATTTTCTATTTCCCTCCTATTTTGTTTCAAATATAGCACCTAAAGGTGTACCATTTTCACCCATTGTATAAAATGGTGAAGTGGATTTAACTTTTAAGAAATCACCTAAATTAACTGAACCATCTTTATTTCTTAAATTTTTATGAACATCATTAATTGTAGTAGCAGGTACTCCTTGAGAAGCCATTTCTTGAGGAGTAGTTACACTTACAAATGGATTTTCATAAGTAGAAGAAGTTCCTCTATATGTAGTAGATGAATAATCAATCTTTGTTGGCGCTCCAATTACTAAATTAGATAAACCATTATAGAAAGCTGAATAAGAACCACTTCCTTTATATTCATCTTTAGAATTAGCAATATGAGATTGTAAAGTAATAGGATTAATTACATCCCCATAACAATAAGATAAGCAGTTCTTATAATAGTTAATACTAGTTTGAGCATCTCTACATGTTGAAAAATTATATCCATCTTCATCTCTAGTACCATTGTTATAAGCTGTACAATTTTCAAAACGAATAGTTCCTGGATTTGAGTTATCTGTAAATCCTGTAGCCATATTATTAAAAGCTACACAATTAATTACACTATGAGGAACAGAAATTTGCTCACCACCTAATTTAAAACCATTACCATCTGAATTAGATGTACCAATTCCTTGACTTGTCATACCATTATTAAAGGCTACACAATTTTTTATAGTGACTGGTCCAATAGCTCCAGATTCACCTTTTGTATATAAATCCCAACCATCATCAACATTGTTATAAGCAATACATCCATCAAACACATTACCTACACCAGTAGTAAGTTTACATGCAAATCCATCACTATCTTCACCAGAAGGGTCATGGTTATCATGAGAAGTACAATTTAAAATCGTATTATATGAAGGCCATTGATCCATACTTTCATAACTAGAACCTGCTCTACCAAGTTGAAGACCAGTATCTTGACAATTATTAATATCAAGATATTCAACAGTATTATAATTACCACCTATATAAACACCATTATCACCAGCACCATATACTTCAAATCCTTTAATATGCCAGTAATCTGAATTTAAAGTAATACCTCTATTAGAAGAAGCAAATCCCATACTAGAAAAATCAAACTTAACTTTTACATAATCCCCATTACTATCTTTAACTGGTTCAATTAACTTTTCTTCATCAAAAGATGTAGCAAGTACATTATGTTCTTTTTCATAGTCTTTAGAGATAGATAAAGGATAAGAATATTTATAAGTACCTTCTAATAAATAAATCTTTCCACCTTTATCAAGTCTTGAAATAGCAGCTTCAAAACTTAGTGGTGAATCTTTACTACCAGTATTATCTACTTTGCCATTTGTAGAAACATATATTTCTTTTAAAAACACAATACCTGAATCATCACTTGATATTTGACTTGTTGGATTAGTTGAAGTAGATGAACCTGAGTTATTAGTGTTACATCCACTTACTAATAATGTTATTACCATTAGAGGTAGTATTTTTTTAATCTTCATAATCTTTCCTTTCTATTATAATTAGCAAAAGCATATATTATAATAATATAAATTGTAAGGGTTTACATTAAAATAGTATTTTTTTGTGCCTTTAGCATAAAGTTATTAACTTTTAGTTGATTATATAGTAAAAAAAGATAATAATATGAGAATGTAAGGCTTTACAATGCCTGAATCAAAGGAGATAAAAATGAAAAAATTATTAAAAGTCATGCCTATTGCAGTCGCTATGTTTTCATTAGCATCATGTGGAGGTAATCAAACAAGTAGTGTAGCAACTTCTTCTTCAACACCTACAAGTGTTGCTACATCATCTACTACCCCAACACCTACTTCAAGTAGTACAACACCTACACCTACTCCAACTAGTACAACACCTACTGCTAAAGTAGTTACAAAGACAGTAGATATGGCCTCAATTCCTGGAAAATCAAAATCTGATGTAGATTGGACATTAGCTGATGGATTTTTTACTTGTCATCAAGTTAGTTCAGATGCTAATACAGATATTAAAACAGATGGTACATCCGATAAAGACTTAAAAGCATCTATTCAATTTACTACTACTGGTGCAGGTAAAGTTACAATGACAGCTAAATCTGGTGGTAAAGGTAATGCTTCTCAAGGTTTATATAGAAAATTATTCTTAGTTAAATTAAATAGTAAAGGAACTGCTATTGATAAATTTATTCAAGATTCAAAAGTAGGACTTGACTATGGTGATTTAGAATGGGATTTCTATAGTGCAGGTAAATATGCAATCTTATCAGATGCTTCATGTAAAATTTCCGCTTTATCAGTTACATATACTGAAGGTGCAACTTCAACTGAACCTACATATTCAATTCCTACAGCTTCTGATGCATCAATATTTGAACCTATAAATATTAGACCAGGTACATATTCTTCTGCTACATATGGTCAATTTAAATTAACAGGTGATGTTTTCTTTAAAGGTGCTAGAACAATTACTGGTATTACAGATCAATTCGACAATTATTTGACTATAAATGGTCAAGATAACGATAAACCTGGAAAATTTACTCTTAATAATTCTAATGGTGAAGCTGGTACATTAACTATTTATGCTGCAGAAAGTGCAGAATTAGGTACAGTTAAAGTCGGCCATAAATCTAATAGTGGTGATATCTCATACGAGGAAACTCCAATTCAAAAAGATTCTAATAAAGTTCTTGCTCCTATATCAATTTCTGTTGCTGCTACAGATACAACTGTTGATGTTATCTGTGATACAGGTGCTATCAACATCTTCTATGCAACATTCCAAGCTATTTAATCTTTAACTAGCTTATCTAAAGTGTTTTATTCAAATGGATAAAGCACTTTTTTCGTTTTTTAAATTTATTTAATATATTTTATATATTATTCTTGCTTTTATAAGTTAATAACTTTAGTATATTTAAGTGAAATTATTAGGAGATAATTACATATGACAAAAATTGTATTAATAGGTGGTGGCAGTTCTTCAGGTAAAACTTATATCACTAAAAAAGCTTTAGAACAACTTGGAGCAGATGATATTACATTAATTAGTTTTGATGACTATTATAAAGATCTTTCTCATCTTTCTAGAGAAGAAAGAAAAAAGCAAAACTTTGATCACCCTAACGCCTTTGATTGGCCTTTAATTTTAGAACAAGTTAACGCTTTAAGAAACGGTCAAACAATTACAAAACCTATATACGATTTTAACATCCAATCTAGATCAGATAAAACTGAAACAGTTACTCCTAAAAAGGTTATAGTATTTGAAGGTATTTTAGCTCTTGAAAATCCTAAATTAAGAAAAATGGCAGATTTAAAAATATTTGTCGCTGCATCTCCAGAAAGACGTTTCTTACGTAGATTAATTAGAGACCACTCTGAAAGAGCTGATAGACCTTATGATTTTATTATCAACCAATATTTTGATACAGTTAAGCCTATGTATGATGAATACGTAAAACCTACTCAATTCTATGCTGATACTATTATTTATAATGAAGGTACAGTTAGTGGTGAATGTAAAGCTACAAATATCTTAACTACTTTATTAAAATCTGTATTAAACGAAAAATAACTTATGTCAAACATAAAACAATCATTTGTCAACTTATTTAAACCAGTTGATTTAACCAAAGGCAAACCATTAAAAGTTATCCTAATTTTTATGGTTCCTATTTTAATTAGTCTAATTTTCCAGCAAATCTATACTATTTCTGATGCTGCTATTGTTGGAAACACTCTTTCAACAAATGAAGTAGCAGGAGTTAATGTATCATATTCATTAATATTTATAGTCTTACAATTCGCTTTTGGATGTACAGCAGGATTTAGTGTAATTACTTCTAATAAAATGGGTGAAAATAATTTAGAAGGTGTTAGAAAATCCTTTGCTTGTCAAATCTTAGTATCTTTAATTATTTCTATATTATTAACTTTAGTTGCTATATTATGTATTCCTTTTTTATTAAATTTTATAGGAATTGAATCTACTCATGCTGATTATCAATATGCATATACTTATATATTTATTATATATTTAGGCTTAATATGTCAGGTATTTTATAACTTAATTGTCTCTGTTTTAAGAAGTGTAGGAGATTCATTAACACCTTTATTATTCTTAATAGGATCTACTATTTTAAACATCGGCTTAGACTTTCTATTTATATGTACATTTAAAATGGGAGTTAGTGGAGCTGCTATTGCTACAGTTATTGCTCAATTTGTTGCAGCATTAGCATGTTTTATTTATTCATTTGTTAGATATGATTTTTTAAGAATAAAAATAAACGATTTTAAATTAAGTTCTAAATTTGTAATTGATCATTTAAAACTTGGCCTTCCTATGGCATTTCAATTCTCTATTCTTGCTATTGGATTAATTATATTACAAAAAGCTGTTGTAAAATTCGATGTAAATGGATTTGAAAACGCTAAAAACGGATATGGTGCAGCTGTTAAATTTAATGACTTTTTAATGACTCCGCTAAATGCATTAGGAACCGCTATGTTATCTTATGCAGGTCAAAACTATGGTTCAAAAGATATTAATAGACTTAAAAAAGGAATTAAAACATCATTTATTTTAATGTTAAGCTTATATGCTATTCTTGCAGTAATTGGATGTTTATGTTCAATAGGTGGAGCTTATGTATATATTTTCTTAAGTGGGGATAAAATTAACGATAGAGTTATATTTTACGCATCATCTTACATGGTAGTAGATAGTTTAATGTATTTTTCCTTAGGTGGTTTATTTTTATGTAGAAATATCTTACAAGGGTTAGGTAAATCTATTTATCCATTATTATCAGGTATTACTGAATTAATAGGTAGAATCCTTATTTGTGAATTCATACCTCAATTAATAAATCCTTCTAATCCAATATCTGATGCTTCTTTTATTGGCTTATGCTTTGCAGATTCAATGGCTTGGATATTAGCAGTATGTGTAATGTCTTATGGAATAATACATTATATTATAAAAGGTAAAATATCTGATGATTTCAATTCTGTAGCTGTTAAAAATAAATAATTTAATTAAGCCTTAACATAAAATCACTTGAAAAATAAGCTGTTTTTAAAAAAATTATTGACATAAAAGCAAATAAATTATATTATTATCAATGCTGGGGCTGTAGCTCACCTGGGAGAGCGCCTCCATGGCATGGAGGAGGTAGCGAGTTCGATCCTCGTCAGCTCCACCAGCATTTAAAAAATATAATATTTATGGCAGCGTAGCTCAGTTGGTTAGAGCGCTCGGCTCATACCCGATATGTCGAGGGTTCGAATCCCCCCGCTGCTACCATTGTATTGGATCAGTAGCTCAATGGTTAGAGTCCCCGTCTCATAAGCGGGTCGTTACAGGTTCGAGTCCTGTCTGATCCACCACTATTAAAACTTAATTGAAAATGTCCCTGCTTATAAGCAGGGATTTTTATATTTCTAAAAGATTATTTTATAAACTTAAAGAACTGATATGCTTCATAAAAAAATTCATTCCACATAATTTCATTATGCTCGTATTTTTTATCAACTTTATATCTAAGTTTTGATTGATCATATCCAGCTTTTACTAGTTTATTTACAAAACTAGGTGGATATTTAGAATAGTTTTTTTCTATTCCTTGACCTCCAGCAGTTATAAATATATTTACTTTATTTAATAATTCTTTTGATGTGTATTGTTTTATAACATAATTAAATGCTGATTCATCATTAGTTCCTAAATAAGCGGGCTTTTCTTCACTTAATCCATATTTATATATAGGAAACGCAGGAGAAAACGCATATATATTATTAAATATATTAGAATATTTAATTCCAGCTTCTAATGCCATTAATCCACCCATAGATGATCCACCTATAGATCTAGATTTTTTAGTTTTATTAACATTATATTTAGATTCAATTAAAGGGATAACTTGATTAATTAAAAAAGAGAATGTCTTATCAGATTTATATGCTAAATCACCTATAGCGATATTAGAAAACCTAGGTAAATATTCACTTAATCTATCTTTAGAGTTATCTAAACCAACTACTATTGAAGGCTTAATATGTTTAGTTTGTTCTAAGTAAGTTATAGACTCATCTATTTCCCATTCTTCTACAAAACTTGTAGCTTTATCAAATAAGTTTTGCGCATCAAACATATAAATTACATCATATTTTTGCTTTGATTTAGCTGAATAAGAAGAAGGTAACCATACTCTTATTTTTCTATTTTTAGACACTAAAAAAGAGTCACACACTAAATTAAGAATCTCTAATTTTCCAACAATAGTATGTGACTTCATATTAAAACTATTTTGTTGTTGATTTTACAACAATTTCTACATCGGTGTTTTCAGGATTTGCGTATGCATCATAAACACTTGTTAAAGGTTTATGAGAAGTAATTCTTTTAATAACATCAGCAATCATAGGGGCTAATGAAACAACACTAACATTTTTAACTTTCTTCATGCTATCAGATAAAGGTATAGAATCTGTAACAATGATTTCATCAAAAATACCAGTTGATAATAACTCAGCAGCAGGATCAGAAAAAACACCATGAACTGCAGCAATTTTTACACTTTTTGCACCATTAGCTTTTAAAGCTCTAGCACCATTAACAGCAGATTTAGCTGTATCAATCATATCATCAATCATGAAACAATCCTTGCCTTTAACATCACCAATAATTGCCATGACTTCAGGTTCAAGGTTGTTATTTCTTCTTTTATCAATAATTGCTAAAGGAGCGTTAAATAATTCAGCTAAATTTCTAGCTCTTTCAACTCCACCATGATCAGGTGAAACAACACAAATATTAGATAAATCTTTGTGTGTTTTCATAATGTAATAACCTAAAAGTTTAATAGCAGATAAATTATCTACTAAACAAGAGAAGAACCCTTGAATTTGAGCAGCATGTAAATTAACTGTCATAACTCTATCAACTCCAGCTGTAACTAATAAATTAGCAACTAAAGATGCTGTAATTGGTTGTCTAGGTTTTGCTTTTCTATCTTGTCTAGCATAGCCAAAATAAGGAATAATTACATTGATTTCTTTTGCAGAAGCTCTTTTTAAAGCATCGACAAAAATCATTAATTCCATTAAGTTTTCATTTACTGGTGGGCATGTAGATTGAACAATATAAACTACCTTTCCTCTTACTGATTCATTTGGTTCAACAATAATTTCACCAGATGGGAAACGTCTAATTGAGCGTTGGCCTAAATGAATGTCTAATCTTGCAGCAATAGCTTGAGCTAAATCAGGTGTTGCTGATAAAGAAAATAATACTGCTTCTTCTTTTTCCATAACTTTTTAATAAATCCTCCTATATATTAATTAGTCAACATAATATTATCATTTTTTTATTTATTTATAAAGTTAATTAACAACAAGTTTTGCTAATCCATACAGAATGATGTTCATCTTCAAACTTCTTAGCGATTTTTTTCAATTTCTTAACATCTTCATCTAAAGCAAAAACAGTAGAACCTGAGCCAGACATCATTACTTTAGTTAAACCTTCTTCTTTCAATTTATCAATAAGAATTTTAATTTCAGGTAATATACTAATTGATGCGTTTTGTAATCCGTTTTTCATATTTTCTTGGATTAATTTATCATCACCTAATTTTAATCCTTCTATTAATTTTTCTATATCAGGTTTATCTCCTTTGATAGTGTCAGATACTTTATATACCCCACCAGTAGATAACCCTTGATCTGGTTGAATAAGTAATACAGCCCAGTTCTTTTTTACATCGATAAAATCTAATTGATCACCTTTATAACGCATTCTAGCTGGTCTATTAAATAAACAATAAGGTACATCAGATCCTATTTGAATAGCTATATCTATTTTTTCTTGATCTGTCATTTTTAATTTAAAAATTTTATTTAATCCATTAATTAAAGCTGCAGCATCAGCACTACCTCCACCTAGTCCAGCTTCTACAGGAATATTTTTATAGATTTTAATTCTCATACCTGAATCAAATTTATATTTTTTCTTCATTAATCTATAAGCTTTATAAACTAAATTAGATTCATCACAAATAATAGAATTATCATCACAAGTTAAAAATGTTCCATATTTAGCAGGAAACACTTCAAGTTCTAAACAATCATGTAATTGTAAAGGAAGAGTTACTATATCAATATCATGGTAACCATCTTCTCTTTTATTTAATACATCTATTGCTAAATTTATTTTAGAGGGTGCTTTTATTATTGTTGTCATATTTATTAATTCCTATCAATTACAATTTTAGTCTTACTTATTATAAAAATCCACGATTTTTCTTAATGTTATTACATCTAATTGATGTGGTCTTATATTTTTATCTATATTTAACGACTCAAATAAATTTCCATCCTCTTTAAAATAAGAATTTTTTAAATTATTAAATAAAGTTTTCTTAGGATTTTTAAAAATACAATCCAACACTTTAAATGTATGTGTATTTGCGTATTCTAAATTAGTAGGATATAAAGCTACAAATGTAGAATCCACCTTAGGGGAAGGATAAAAATTATTAGGCTTTAAATCTAATATTCTTTCTAATCTACCTACTATTGCTAAAAAGGCAGAATAATTACTATTACAAGATAAACCTGGTTTATAAAATAATTCATCCGCTAAATCTTTTTGTAACATAAATCCAAAATATTCAAAATGACCATTAGTAATTACTTTCTTAATTAAATCTCTAGTAATTTGATAAGGTAAATTACCAATATATGCTACTTTTTCATTATTGTATTTAGTTAAATCTTCTTTTAAAAAATCATTTTGAATCAATGTAAATTTATCATCTTTAATTTCATTAGATAACACTTTAATCATATCGTTATCAAATTCAATAGATGTTAATTTTTTAGAATTTATAAGTAGAGGATTAGTTAATGAACCAAGTCCAGGACCTATTTCAATTACATGATCTACTTTAGAAAAATCCAAGCTTTTTATTATTGTGTCTACAGATTTTTGATTTATTAAAAAATTTTGTGAGAATCTTTTTTGAGCCGCAACTCCATATTTATTCATTAATTCAATTGTGTGATCTAATAAATTCATCATAGCTCTCCTTTACATTTTCTATAGTGATTTGTAGCATATTTAATTGTTTATAAATATAATTTATACCTTGAGTAGTATCTATATGGTAATAAGCATATAAATGTTTTATAACTTTTTCATCTAATTGTTTTACTTGGTTTAATAAAACAGTCGAGTTTTCTTGAATATTTTTATCAAAATCTATATATTTTTTTAAACTGTTTTTTAATAGTGATGGATTAGATTCTGCTATTCCTACTTTATTTCTTTTTATCGCTTCTACTTTAGGTATTTTAATTTCGTTATATCTAGTTAAAGCCTTTTTTAATGTAGATGATAATAATTTACCAGGACCATCAGGATCTAATACTAAAACTATATTTCTTATTTTATTTACTTCAACTAAAAAATCTATTTTGGATTTAGTTAATCCTTCATATCCATTTGTTTTATAAATATATTTACATCCTAAGCTAGTTAATTTATCAACATCGCTTTTTCCTTCAACCACATATAAATTACAATACATATTATAAATGATATATTTCCTTTGATTTTAAATAGATTTCATCTGCTAATTGATTTACATCCATTTTTAATAACTCAGCCATTTTTTCTATTGTTTTTACAATATATTTAGGCTCGTTTATTTTTCCTCTATAAGGAGAAGGTGCTAAATAAGGAGCATCAGTTTCAACAACTAAATGGTCATAAGGTATTCTACAAACTGAATCTACCATCTTTATAGCGTTTTTAAAAGTCACCACTCCACCTATTCCAAAATATGTATTTTTCTTATGTCTTAAATAACGTAATCCCATTTGAAATGATGCGGAAAAACAATGTAAAGTAATATTACCTTTAAACTTAGAATCAATTATTGTATTTAAAGTATCGGCTTCAGCATCTCTAGAATGTACAATAACTGGTAGATTATATTTATCTGCTAATTGTAATTGAGCTAAAAACAAAGCTTTTTGCTTAGCTTTTGTTTCTTTTGAATTATCTAAATGATAATCTAGACCAATTTCACCAATAGCAACTAAATTATGAGTTGTTTTAATTTTTTCTTCTAATCTAGTTATAATTTCATCAACAGAATTATATTCAGTTGTAGGGAAAATACCTATAGCAGAATAGCAAAAATCAGGGAATTCAACTGCTAATGAATCTATAACATCTATAGATTCAAAAGTATCTCCATTATTAATTACTTTTTCAACCCCTGCTAATTTAGCATCTTCAATAATTTGTTTTCTATTTGGATATAATTGTTCAGCGTTTAAATGAGTATGAGTATCAATTATTTTCATATATTTCCCCTTTTTATTTACCTACACAGAAATGTTTAAATATTGTTGAATAAATATCTTCCATAGAAGAATTATTATTTAATAAAGTATCTAATATTGTAGAAGCTTCAACTAACTTAATTTCTATAATATCTATAGTAAAATCTAGATCAATATCTTCTAATATTGATTCTAATGTAGATACAAATTTATTTAATATCTCTAGTTCTCTTTCAGAAGTAAATCCTTCATCAGATGTATTATTAATTTGTAATTTAGAATTAATTAAATTAAATAAATCATCTAAATTATCATCATCTTTGCAAATAGATATATCAGCATTATTATTTATACCATGTAAATCTTTTTTAGTAGATACAAAAATAGTAGGTTTATTTTCTACAATATCTTTTAAATCTAAATTATTTAATTCATCTTTAGGATTTTCTTGATCAGATAATACTAATACAATATCTGCTTGCTTACATGTTTGATAAGACTTTTGAATACCGATTTGTTCTATTTGATTATCTATTTGTCTAATACCAGCAGTATCAAAGAATTTATAAATAATACCATTAACTTCTTTTTCACCTTCTACTATATCTCTAGTAGTACCAGGGATATTAGTAACAATTGCTTTATCAAATCCTAATATTTTGTTTAAAAGGGTAGACTTACCTACATTAGGTTGACCTACTAAAGCGACTTTTACACCGTTAAATAAATATAAAGATTGTTTAGAATTACTTGCTAATTTCTTACTTTCTTGAATAATAATAGGTAAATCTTTTTTTACCTTATTGATTAAAGTATCATCTTCATCAAATTCAGGATAATCTATATTAACTTCTATTTCTGCTTCTATTAAATTTAATTTTTCCTTAATAGATTTTAATTGCTTAGAAGCATTACCATCTAATGTTTTCAACGCAAAATTTTTAGAACGTTCAGTTCTTGCATTAATAAGTTGATTAACAGCTTCAGCTTCAGTTAAATCTAATTTACCATTATAATAGGCCTTAGCAGTAAATTCTCCACCTTGAGCTTGTCTAGCGCCATATTTAATACATGTTTGTATTAATTCTGTAGCAATTAACATTGAGCCATGTAAATAAAATTCTACTGTGTCTTCACCACAAAAAGATTCTTTTCCTTTAAATATAGTAAACATAGATTTATCTATTAAAGTACTTTTATCATTTTTATCTTTATAAAAAGAACAATAATACATATATCTAGGTTCTAATTTAGAAACATCTTTAGTAATTATCTTACTTAAAATATTAAAAGCATCTTTACCTGTTAGTCTAATAACACAAATAGAAGATTTTAACATAGGAGTACATAAAGAAATAATTGTATCAAAAATCAACATAATATCACCGTATATAATTATATCTAAATAATATTAAATATTAAAGTTAGCTATCTAAATAAATGTATTTATAAAAATGACCAAAAGTAGGTATAAA
>CAVFIT010000050.1:40575-43534 GCA_963622735.1 Phocaeicola dorei
CCTTTGATGAGTTATCTAAAAGTATAATAACAAGACAAAAAGATATAGATACTATTAAAAATACATTTACTAATTCTAATTCTGAATCTGAAGTTTATATAATTTCTGGGCCAAGAGGATGTGGTAAAACAGTTTTATTAACTTCTTTAATTAGCGATTATAAAAAAGAATGAGATTTGAGTTCTCATTCTTTTATTTTTATTCACCTTGATCTTCAGTTGTAGTAGAAGCACTATCTTCAACATATTGAATTGTAATATGTCTAGATCTACCTGTACCTACAGATAATGTTTTAATGTTAGGTTCTTCAGCTAAGATGTTATGAATAATTCTTCTTTCATCAGATGGCATTGGATCTAATTCAGCTGTCATCTTTGTTCTTCTAACACTATTTGCAACTCTTTTTGCTAAAGATTCTAACTTATCATACTTATGATCTTTATAGTTATTAATATTTAATAAGACAGAAATATGTTGATTAAATCTATTAAATAAAGCTGTTCTTACTAATTCATTTAATGCTTTTAATGTTTCACCGTTTTTACCAATAATTCTACCAGCATCATCATCAGATACCATATCAATGTGTAATATGTTATCGACAACTTTAGTTGACATTTCAGCTTTTAAATTTAAACTAGCTAAGATTTTTTCTAAATAATTAACTGCATATACATTAGCATCAGATACTTCTAATATAGAAATTTTGCAGTGCTTTTTAAATAAAGATTTTGTTTCTTCTACGACTTCATATTTAATTTGATCTACAGGAAGATTTAATTCTTTACTAGCATTTTCTAATGCTTCTTCTAATGTTTTACCTTCAAATTCTTTCATATATTACTTTCTCCTATCTAATTGCCATATGTTTTTTATCTTTTTTCTTATAAGAAGTAAATTTATCCTTGTTTTTATTCTTAGGTTTTTTACCTCTTTTTATAGCCATGATAATTTCAGTGATAATTGTTTGGAATATAGAAATAATAGCACCAAAGAACCAATAAACACCCATAGCAGAAGGTAATCTAAATGACATAATAACTACCATTACAAACATAATCCAAGGCATATATTTCATAGCAGAAGCTGTAGGATTTTCTTCTACTTGAACTGTTTTATTACCGACAATCTTCTTCTTTCTATAACTTTGCATCCATGTAGGAAGTAAAGAAGAGAAGAATTGAGCAATTGTTAAGATAACAAACATAACAATAGCAACCCATTTACCTGATCCAGTTTGAGACATACCCTCAATCATTGTTGTTGATAATTGTAATCCAAATAATGAACCTTGAGTTAATATAGCAGAGCCTTGTAAAGCACCCCATACACAAATAAATAATGGGAATTGAACAATTAATACTAAGAAAGGTCTAAATGGATGAATCTTATGCTTTTTGTAGATCTTCATTTGTTCAGCAGCAAATTGTTGCTTTTGATAAGGATCTGATTGAGAGTTAGGATATTTAGCTTTTAGCATTTCAATTTCAGGTTCAGCTTCAGCTTGTTTTGCTTGAACTGAATATGAACCAGCTGATAATAAGACAATAATTAATCTAGCAATTAATGTAACTAAGAAGATAGCTAAGATTTGACCACCGCCATCAACACCAAATGTAGTTGTAAATGTATAAATTAACCAGCCTATAGGATAAACTAATAAACCTTCTAAGAAACCATATTCAGCAAATGCTTGTCCCCATGTCTTACCTTGAACATATGTATCTTTATTAATACCAAAGTATCCTGAATTAGGTGTTAAACATGTAACAGCAGAACCAACACCTGTACTAACTTGACTCTTATAATAAGTCATAAATGAACTTGTAGGAGAATCAGATGGATTAGATAATCTATATTCATCTGTCCATGTATTAATATTAGCCCATAATTCTTGTTTAGATGAACTATTATTACCTGTATATTTAATTACATATTTTAATGTAGATTCATTAACTTTATTTTCTTTTTCAGCATCAGTAGTAGCAGCTAAATATTCTCTATGAGATGTAACATACGATTCTGGAATATAAGAATATTCTGCTTTTTCTTTATAGCTATCACTATTAACTACATTTGTATAAATTTCATCTACTTTACTATCGATGAATGTCCAGTAATTAGAATTAGGAACAATCATATTGTTTGTTATAGCGTTATTAATAATTGTTTCTTGATTTTTACTTACATAAGATCCATATAAGACAGCACTATCATTTGTGTTACAAAATGATTTTGTACAGCTAGTAAAAATAAATAAGCAAATAAACAATCCTAAAGCTATAATGGATTTTTTAAAAAACTTTTTCACTTGGTTTAACTCCTTTACTAGTTATTAGTTGATTAATTGAATCAAATAACTCTACTTTATTATACAAGTTATCTTTTAAAAGATAACCTTTTTTAACAATAATAACAATATCGTATTTAATGTCATATTTGTTAAATTCTGCAATGTAGGCTCTAACTTGTCTTCTAATTTTTACTCTAGTAACAGCATTTCCCAGTTTTTTTGATGTAGATATTCCATATCTTACATGATTTATATCGTTAGGTTTAACAAAGACTAAATACGAATTAGATCTTTTTAAACGGTTGAAATTCATAACTTTAGTAAAATCTTCATTTCTTGTGAGCCTGTATACTTTTTTCATAATTGGCTCCTTTTTGAAAAATACCACTAGAATAAAAGTTCTAGTGGTATTTAGTCTTTACGATTAAGCAGATAATTTAGCTCTACCCTTGTGACGGCGTCTAGCAATTACTTTACGGCCACTAGGAGTAGCCATTCTGGCTCTAAAACCGTTGACCGATTGACGTTTACGTTTGCTCGGTTGATAAGTTCTTTTCATATATATTTAACTCCTCTATGTGAAATAATATTTTCACGCAAAACAATTATATAAAATAATTGTCAATTAAGTCAATCATTTTTATTTAAATATTAGCAATATTATAT
>CAVFIT010000051.1:0-17704 GCA_963622735.1 Phocaeicola dorei
GGTTATTATTATTTTGTCTTTGAGAATAATTATTATTATTTTGTTTTTGACTAGAAGAAATATCATTACCAAAACTTGCAGAGAAAGATTCTGCTGGTTCAAATTCAGATTCTAAAGAAGCTTGTCTATTTATTTTTTCACCTTTTAAAACCTTATTAAAATCTTCTAGTTTTAAAGTAACGTATTTATTTCCATCATATAAAACTACTGTCATTAAAAGCATATTAATACTTGTAACTGACATATTTGTATTTTCAAAATTAACTTGAGTTCCAAGTCTAGGAAATAATGGATGTAATTTAGTATAGTTTACATCTTCATATTTTAAACAACACATCAACTTACCACATTGTCCTGATAATTTAGGAATGTTAATAGCAAGCATTTGGTTTTTAGCCATTGAAATAGTAATTCCATCAAAAGAATTTAAAAATGTAGAACAACATAATTTCAATCCACATACCCCAAGTCCACCGATAGTTTTAGCTTTATCTCTAGGGCCGACTTGTTTCATTTCAATTCTTGCTTTTACTAATCTAGCAAGAGTTTTTAATAATTCTCTAAAATCTACTCTGTTATCAGAAGTATATAAAATCTTAAATTTAGTCTTATCAAAAGAATAACTTACTTTAAATATTTTCATATCAAGTTGTAAATTGTTAGCTTCTTTTTGAATTTCTTTTATTAAATTTTCTTCTTCTTTTAAAATAGATTGATAATATTTTAAATCATTATTAGTAGGAATTCTAACACCTTTTTCATAAATAGAAAGATCTATATCTTCTTTAATTTGATCACATGATAAGACTTTTCCTATATATAAAGCGTCTTGGTTATTAACAATAAATAAGGAATTAACATTTATTGGAGATGAAAAAGTGCAAACAATAGTAGATTCATCGTCTATTTTAACTTTTAATAAATAATTTGTTCCCATTTTATTCCTCCATTATTTGAATAAATCTAGCCAAGATAAAACAAAAATCTAAATTAGCAGACATTTTGTTTGACATATCTTGTATATATTCACTTGCTTTTATAATATTTGATTTATATTTTTGTAATTTATTTACAAAATTAATAAACATAGACAAAGTATTCTTAGTTAATATATCGTTAAATACAATATGTAGAATACTGTAAAAATAATTATAACACTTATTTTTATTAAAATTATTATTTTTAGAAGATTGTTTTATTTTATCATAAAAATCAGTGTATAAAACTAATCCAGATTGATTAAATGAATCAATTAGACTAGATAAATATAAACTCACTCCATTAAACGCTAAATCAAATTCTTTTGTATTATTTATCTCTTCTTTTTCCTGTTCTAAATATGTTAAATATGAAAGAGTGTAGTATCTATCTAAAGAAATATCACCTTGATAATTACTTACTAATTTATTAATATCTTGACTTACTACATTAAAAATTTGACATCTAGATAAAATAGTAGGTAACACTTTTGATCTATTATTTGTAGTAATAATAGCCACTACATCCCCTTTAGGTTCTTCTAAAAACTTAAGTAAGGCGTTAATAGATTCTATAGTACTATTTTCAATTAAGTGAATAATATAAACACTTTTATGATCTTTTTCTAAATTAGATAAAGAATAAAAATCTTCTAATTCTAAAATATCCCCTTTTTTAATAACCTTATCTTTTCCTGATAGAATCTTAAAATCAGGATGAGTATTATTAATAAATCTATTACAAGAAGGACAATTATTACATGCTAAATCATGAGTCTGGCATGAAATAGATTGAGCTAAATACATACTAACTTCTAATAAAGGAGAATTTAATTCTCCATATAAACAAATAGCTTGAGGAACTCTATTATTTTTTATTGCATTAGAAAAGTACTTACTAATAATAGGTTGATTATTGATAAATTCCTCTTTTGTAAAATACATTGTTAATCCTTATTATTTTTTATAGTTTCTTTAATTATTGAATAAACATTAGCTAAGACTTCATCAAATGGTTTTGAAGCATCAATTACTTTGATTCTAGAAGGATATTTACTAGCGACAATTTTATAACCTTCATAAACTTTTTTATGAAAAGAAGAGACTTCCAAATCTAATCTATTTACTTCTCTAGAACTATTAGCATTAATTCTAGCAATACCTAATTCAGGTGTTATATCAAAAAGAATAGTTAAATCAGGTAATGTGTTTTCTGTAGCAAACATGTTTAGATTATATACATTATCAATACCAATATCTCTAGCAAATCCTTGATATGCTAATGAAGAATCAATATATCTATCTGAAATTACAATCTTACCTTGTTTTAAAAGTGGATGAACATTTTGAACTAAGTGTTGTCTTCTAGCAGCAGCGTATAATAAAGCTTCTGTTCTTGAATCCATATCAGTGTTTTCTTTATCTAATATAACATTTCTAATTTGTTCAGCAATCTTATTTCCACCAGGTTCTCTAGTTAAAATAATTTCAATGCCTTCTTTTTGTAACTTTTCTTTTAAAGCGTTTAAAACAGATGTCTTACCAGAACCATCATTACCTTCAAAAGAAATAAATAAACCTTTAGACATATTAATTTTCACCTTTCATTTCTTTTCTAGATGATAAAGATAATTCTATTGTCTTTTCATCTATGTATTCTAAATCCGCCCCAATAGGAAGACCATAAGCAAGTCTAGTAACTTTAACATTTAACGCATTTAAACTATTAAATATATATTGACTTGTTATTTCCCCTTCTAAAGTAGAATCACAACTAACTATTACTTCTTTAATATTGTTTTCTTTTACATATTCTACTAATTCAGGAATTCTAACATCTTTAGGGGTTATCCCTTTAATAGGAGAAATTGATCCACCTAAAATAAAGTATTTACCATAATATTTTTTAGTCTTTTCAAAAGAAAGAACACTTTTAGAAGAAGTTAATACCATCAAAATAGAATTATCTCTATTTAAATCATCACATATTGGACATGTTAAAGTATCTATATTCATTCCACATCTATCACATTTATGCACTTTATCAATGACATTTTGTAAATCTAATACAAAAGTTTGTAATTCTTCTTTAGTAAAATTTAATGTAGCATAAGAAAGTCTTTCAGCAGTTTTATTCCCTATACCTGGAAGTCTTTTATAATCTGATATTAAACGATTAATACTATCTATATTTTCCATTAAAATAAGCCTGCCATTGAAATAGATTGTTGTTGAACTTTCTCTTGTTCTTTTTGAATCTTCTTTATAGCTTGATTAAAACAAGATACAAGCATTTGTTCTAACATTTCTTTATCATCTAAAACATCTTTATCTATATTTATACTAGTAATTGTAAAATCACCTTTTATTTTTAAAGTGATTGCTCCATTAGCACTAATTTCAAATTCCTTATTTGAAAGTTCATCCATGTCTTTTCCAAGTTGAGCTTGAACCTTACTAGCTTGGGCTAAAATATCATTAAAATCCATATTAAAACTCCTTTATTTTAAGCTATCTAAAAACTTACTAGCATTAGATTGCTCTTCTTGTTTAGGCTGAAGTAAAATTGATTTAATTTCAATAGGTTTAGCTTGAGGTATATTATTAGCTTGAGCTAGTTGTTTATATAAATTTACATAATCAATATATTCAGAATTTGTAATAGCGATTAATTTACCTTTAAAACCAAATAATTTATCTAATAATTTAATACCTAGAGTTTGACCTTTAGAAGAATTAACTTTTTTAATAATAGCATCAAAGAAAGACTTAACAACTACTACCCCATTAGCAACTAAACATACATCAGTATCAATTAATTTAGTTGATAAAAATGATATTTCATCTGCTAAAGAAACACTATTTAATTTTTCTTTCCATTTAGATTGAATATCAAGTTTCATGCTCTTAGAGCCTTGTACCATTATATTAATAATAGTGTCTTTATCAACAAATATTCCACCATCTTGAGCTGAATTATCTGAATTAGACATTATCATAGATGAAGTAACTATTTGTCTTTGATCTACATTAGTTTTAATAATTTCTTTAGAAGGAGTAACTTCTGTTTTAGAAATTAAGTTATCATCTTGTTTAACTTCTTGCTTTTCTTCTATTAATGTTTCTTGAACTTGAGTAGGCTTTTGAATTTGTACACTAGTAGTTGCTATTTCTACATTAGTAGGTTGAATATTAGTTTTAACAGGTTGATTAGTTTCTTCTTTATTTAAAGATAATAAATCTAATAACGCTAATTCAAAATTATCATAACTATTAATACTAGTTTTATAATCTCTATAACTTTTAACTAAAGTTTGTAAATTATATCTAATCTCTGATGGGCTTACTATCATATTTATAGCTTCATCACTTTTTAAATAATTCATTAAAGAAGCGTCTCTAGTAGAACCATATATTAATAAATCTTTATAAATATTAATTAAATCTGAGTGTAATTTTAAAATATCTCCACCTTTTTGATATCTATTTCTTGCAAAACGTAAACATGATTCAACATCGTTATTATGAATCATTCTTACAAGTTCTATTTCTTCATCAACTCTAAATAAACCGAATAGATCATATACATCATCTAAAGTGATATTATCATGTGAATATGAAATGGCTTGATCTAAATTAGATAAAGAATCTCTAACTCCACCATCTGAAATTCTAGCGATTACTTGTAAAGCCTGTGTATCATATGTTACATTTTCTTTATCTAATATACGTGACATCAAATCTACTAAATCGTTTTGACTTACTTTAGAAAAATCAAATCTTTGAACTCTAGACATAATAGTAGGTAATACTTTATTAGGTTCAGTTGTAGCTAAGATAAATACTACATTACTAGGTGGTTCTTCTAATGTTTTTAAAAGCGCATTAAAAGCCGATCCAGATAAAGAATGTACTTCATCAATAATATAGACTTTATATCTACCCATAATAGGAGCAAAAGCGATTTCTTCAATAAGTTTTCTAACATTATCTACACTAGAATTACTTGCAGCATCTATTTCAAATACATCAGGATGACTTCCATTAGTAATTTGTTTACAATTATCACAATTATTACATTGATTACCAAGACCACTAGAACAATTTAAGGCCTTTGCAAATAATCTAGCCATACTTGTTTTACCTGTCCCTCTAGGGCCACAAAAAAGATACGCATGAGCTATTTTATTTTCTTTTAATGCGTTTTTAAGAGTTTGAACGATTGCTTTTTGTCCTACAACTTCATCAAATGTTTGAGGACGATAAGTTCTATATAATGCTTTATATGCCATAATTTACTACCTTATAAATTATACTATAATCTAATTTTTTTAAAAAGTTATATATTAATGTATAATCCAAAAAACATTGAGGTATCAATCATCGTTTATACATTAATTTTTTTAATTTTTATTTATGAAAGCACTTTCATATTAGGCTTTATTTACTCTTTTAATAATATAATGTATCTTTATATTACACTTAGGAAGTTAAGTGTAAATACATATCGTGTCACAAAAGTAGAGGCGCAATTCATTATTAGTATATATAATTTGCCTAGCAAGCTATAAATTATATAAAAAGGAATGGTTGCCGAAAGTACTTATTTAGCTAGAATAAGTATCTTGGGTAGATTAATAAGATTAGTCTAACTGTCACCTAATAGGTGGAGAGCTATTGTTGTGTTGATTTATTATTGACATTAATAATTATTTCAATAGACATTAGAGCCTTTACGCGTTCTAATGTCTTTTATTTTTATGGCAAATATGTAAGAAAGGTATTATATTATGAAAAAACTTCAATTCGTATTTGCTATTGGTTTAGCATCATTAGCTAGTTTATCTAGCTGTTCTTCCTCTTCTTCTAAATTAGCCATTGTTCATTTTGATCAAACTATTTTAGGTGAAACTCAAAAAGATTTAGGTGTTTCAATCGCTGTTAAAAAAGGTAATAGTGAACTTCAATCTGCTTTAAATTCTGCATTAGCAACTATTTCTAGTGACACTAGATTAGATTTAATGACAAAAGCTGTTGAAAGATCTAGTTCTAATTCTATTACAAATGAAGAAGGAAAAGAAATTGTTACTACTGCTCCTTATGATTCTTCTAAAAAGGATTTAATTGTTGGATTAGAATGTAACTACGCTCCATTTAACTGGACAGATACAACTGCTAGTACATATTCATGGCCTATTGATGGACAAGCAAATATGTATGCTGCTGGATATGATGTATCTATCGCTAGATTATTAGCTGAAAAGTTAAATTACAATTTAGTAATTAGAAAATTAACATGGGAATCTTTAATTCCTAGTTTATCTACTAACATTAATTGTATTATTGCAGGTATGACTGATACTGAAGAAAGAAGACAATCTGTAGATTTTACAAATGAATATTATCGTTCAGAATTAGTATTAGTAGTTAAACAAGATTCAAAATATTATTCAACAAGTAATGTTTCATTATCTTCATTTAGTGGTGCTAAATTTGTTTCCCAAATCTCTACAGTTACTGATGATGTAATTACTAACTGGGAAAGTGAATTTGGTGTTACTCATTTAAATGCTATGGACACATTTGCAACATGTGCTTTAGCTGTTAGAAATGGTACAGCCGATGTTATGACAGCTGAACTCCCTGTCGCACAAGCTATTGTAAATTCTGCTAACTAATTATGTTTTCATTTGAACATTTAAAAATTTTAATTGAAAATTATTATCTTACATTTTTAAACGGTTTAGCTAGTACTTTAATACTTGCTATTGTTGGTACAGCTTTAGGGTTAGTAATTGGAGTCTTATTAGCCTTTGTTAGAAATATGGAGATAAAAATAACTGATAAACCTGTTATTAAAGGCTTAAAGCACTTCTTTAAAGGAATTGTAGCTTGCTATGTTAATTTCTTTAGAGGTACACCAATGATGGTACAAGCCATGATCATATTCTTTTTAACAAATATCTGGACTTCTTTATCAGGAGCATGGATATTTAATGGTTATTTACTATGTGGTCTTATAGTAATTACAATTAACACTGGTGCATATATGTGTGAAATTGTTCGCTCTGGCTTTAATGGAGTTGATAAAGGTCAAATAGAAGGTGCTAGAAGTACTGGTATGTCATATTTTCAAACTATGATATATGTTGTAGCTCCTCAAGGTCTTAAAAATTCTATTCCTACAATATTAAATGAATATATTGTAAATGTTAAAGATTCTTCTGTTTTAAACGTTATAGGTTTAACAGAATTATACGCTAGTGTTTCTATTGCTACTAACAAAAACTACTTCAAAGTAGAAGGGTATGTAATTATTGCTATCATCTATTTATTATTAACATTATTAGCTTCATTTATTGTTAAATTAATTTCTAGAAAATTAAATGGTCAAAAAATAATAGTAAGTCCATTTAAGCACTATAAACCTACATTAAAGGAGATAGATTAATTATGTCAGAATTAATTTTAGAAGTTAAAAATCTTAAAAAAGATTATGGAACTGTCTCTGTATTAAAAGATATCTCCTTACAAGTTAATAAAGGTGAATGCATCGCTTTAATTGGACCTTCAGGTAGTGGTAAATCAACCTTTTTAAGATGTATTAACTTACTTGAAACTCCTAATGATGGTCAAATTATTCTTCACGAAGAAAATAAACAACCTCTTAGAATTGATGATGCAGCATATTATCAAATAAAAGATTTAAAATATTCTTTAAAAGTTAAATGTAAACAATTAAAACAAGAAGGTAAAAAAGATCAAATTAAACCTTTAAAACATAAAGTACATACTCAAATTAAAGAATTAAAATCTGCACTTAATAATGTAGATATTAACTATGTTAGATCTAAAATTAGTATGGTTTTCCAATCATTTAATTTATTTAATAACTATTCTGTATTAGAAAACTGCGTTCTTCCTCAAATAAAAGTCTTACATAAATCAAGACAAGAAGCCACTCAAATCGCTATTAAAAATTTAAAAGCTGTCGGCATGGAAGAAAGAATGAATTTTAAAATAAGTGATATCTCTGGTGGTCAAAAGCAACGTGTTGGTATAGCTAGATCTCTTTGTATGAATCCTGATATTATTTTATTTGATGAACCTACTTCAGCTTTAGATCCTGAAATGGTTGATGAAGTTTTAAATGTTATGAAAGATTTAGCTTCTCAAGGCATGACAATGATAGTAGTTACTCATGAAATGGCTTTTGCTAAAAATGTCGCTAATAAAGTAATATTTATGGATAAAGGTGTAGTAGTAGACCAAGGAACAAGTAAATATATATTTGAAGAATCACAAAATCCAAGATTATTATCTTTTTTAAGAAAACAAGATTAATATTTCTAAATAAAAACTAGTCTAGTCAACCTATAATCCTGTTTAAAGCAGGTAACTAGGTATCTAGACTAGTTTTTTATTTTAATCTATTTATTCTTTCTTTAATTAATTCTATTAATGATTCTTTTTGATCATCATCTATTAAAGATAATTTTACTTCTTCAATAAATCTATTTTCAAAGCTAATTAAATAATTAATCATTTTATTAATAGCATTTAAACTTAATCCTATTGATTCTCCAAATTTAATAAAATCTCCTTTTCTTAGATTTTGTTTTTTCCCATTAAGTATAAGTGCCATTTCTTCTTTATCTTCACTCATAATAATATTTACTGGGATTAAATCATAACAAGGCGATAAAATATATTCATTATTCTCATTTTCTATTAATGAAAAATTTTTTAAATGCATATCTGAATTACCAGTAATGAAAAAGAATACAATTCTATAAAACAATTCACTTAAATCCAATTCTCTTTGAGATGAATATTTATTTATAATCCTTGCGCATTTTTCATACGAGCCATGATATTTATCAATAGATAATTTATTGCCTAGTTGACAAAAATCTTCCATTGGAATTAATTTGATACCATCTTTATTAAATTTTCTATCAATTCTTTTAGTAATATATGCATATTTACTTAAATTTATTTTTATTAAACCATGTGGAACTGTTTTAATATTTACCATATCAGCTAAAGACATAATTAATTGTTCTGATTCTGGTAATTTTTTAAAATTATCTACTTGTGGTTTCAAAATATAACCGCTAAGGTAATTTACAATCGTCAATTTTTTTATATTTTGTTTAGAAGATAAACTTACAGATAATTTCTTTTGAACACCTGGAACTGTATAGCCTAAGCTTATATTATTTTTTGTAATTTCTTCGATTTTTTCTTCTGTTAAATCTAATTCAGGTATTTTATCACTTCCAAAAAATTTTTTGATGCAAGTCTTATGCCAACCATATTTATCACTAGGTAAAAGTTCTTTATTACAACATAAACACCTCATACTATTTTTTCTCCTCTTACCATTACATTTCCAATAGGATCTTTACAACATACTAAAAGTAAACCAAAACGATCTGTAGAAGAAATCTTCCAATTTTTTGAGACTATATTTAATAACCATCCTTCTGGAATTAATCCATCAAAAAAAGGAAACAAATAATTTGAATAATAAGGTTCATCTTGTAAAGGTAAAGTTAAACTAACAGGTTTAGGATTAGAAGAATTTAAATAAGCTTTATCATATGAAAAAATATAGCCATCATCTCCTTCTTGAATAACTCCAGCATAAATATTATTAACATATACATATCCGCTACGTAATATTTCCATAATTAATTATCCTTCTTACCAGGGACTAATGTATAATTGAACATAGATAGTGCTTTATTAACTTTATCCATTTTCAAAGTCTTTTTACCTTGTTCTAATTCTCTTACAAAGCGTAATCCTAATCCAGAGTACATTGCAAATTGAACTTGAGTTAATCCAGCTTTTTTCCTTTTATTTTTAATAAATTCACCTATTATATTATCATCCATGTTTATCACCTTTATAAAAATATACCTTTTAAGGTATAACCATCATTATATAAATATATATTACACCTTTTAAGGTATATTTTAAAGTAAAAAGTTGTTTTTATACCTTTTAAGGTATAATTTTAAAAACGCATAATAAAAGTTCCCTCTTTAACAAGGGAACTATTTAGTTATATTAAAGTGTTTTAATACAATTACTTAATGATCTTTGTAACTGTACCGGCACCAACAGTGTGACCACCTTCACGGATGGAGAACTTTGTACCTTCTTCAATAGCGACTGGGTGAATTAAGGAGATGTTTAAATCTACGTTATCACCAGGCATAACCATCTTCTTATCAGCATCTGTTAAGGTAATTTCACCTGTAATATCTGTTGTTCTGAAGTAGAATTGAGGTCTGTATTTATTAACAAAGCCTGTATGTCTACCACCTTCTTCTTTAGTTAAGATATAAACGTGAGCTGTAAATTCAGTATGAGGAGTGACAGAACCAGGTTTAACTAAAACTTGACCTCTGACGACATCTTCTCTATTGATACCTCTTAATAAGACACCAACGTTATCACCAGATTGAGCGAAGTCAAGAGACTTTCTGAACATTTCAAGACCTGTGACAACAGCAGATT
Source organism: Phocaeicola dorei (assembly GCA_963622735.1). Lineage (GTDB taxonomy): Bacteria > Bacillota_I > Bacilli_A > RFN20 > CAG-288 > Scatoplasma. The sequence continues at coordinate 10,509 of CAVFIT010000051.1, forward strand.
TTGTAGGTTTGATACCAACGATTTCTAATGTATCGTTAACATGGCAGACACCTCTTTCGACTCTACCTGTAACAACTGTACCTCTACCTGTGATTGTTAAAACGTCTTCAACAGCTAATAAGAAAGGTTTATCATCATCTCTCTTTGGATCAGGGATATATGAATCAACAGCATCCATTAACTTTAAGACATTAGCGATTTGTTCTGGATCACCATCAAGGGCTTTCTTAGCAGAACCACAGATAACAGGGATATCATCTCCAGGATAACCATATTTAGATAATAAATCTCTGACATCCATTTCGACTAATTCGATTAATTCAGGATCATCAACCATATCAACTTTGTTGATCCAAACAACGATATAAGGAACACCGACTTGTCTTGCTAATAAGACGTGTTCTCTTGTTTGAGGCATAACACCATCTGTTGCAGCGACAACTAAGATAGCGCCATCCATTTGAGCAGCACCAGTAATCATGTTTTTAACATAGTCAGCATGGCCTGGGCAGTCAACGTGAGCATAGTGTCTCTTATCTGTTGAATATTCGATATGAGCTGTATTGATTGTAATACCTCTAGCTTTTTCTTCAGGGGCAGCATCAATTTGGTCATATCTCATCTCTGTAGCTCCACCCTTAGAAGAGAGAGCTTTAGTGATGGCCGCAGTTAAAGTGGTCTTACCGTGGTCAACGTGACCGATAGTACCAATGTTAACGTGGACTTTACTTCTATCAAACTTTTGTTTTGCCATTTTTTGAAATCCTCCATTAAATTTCTATTCTAATATAGCATATAAATAAATTTATATCAACAATCTTTGAAGATAGTGAATAAATATTATTCACTTCTCTTCTTGATTATTTCACTAGCAACAGCCTTTGGAACTTCTGCATAGTGATCAAATGTCATCATATAGATACCACGACCTTGTGTCATAGCTCTTAAATCAGAGATGTAACCAAACATGTTAGCTAAAGGAATCATAGCAGTAATAACTTGAGCATTACCATGAGATTCCATACCTTCTGTTTGACCTCTTCTAGCAGAGACATCACCTAATACTGAACCTAAGTAATCGTTAGGTGTTGTAATTTCAGCCTTAACGATAGGTTCTAATAATACAGGATCACACTTTGTAGCAGCTGTTTTTAAAGCTAAACCAGCAGCAATCTTATAAGCAGCTTCTGATGAGTCAACATCATGGTAAGAACCATCAAATAAAGTTGCTTTAACATCGATAACAGGGTAACCAGCAATCATACCTCTTGTCATAGCTTCAACTAAGCCATCATTTGTAGGTTTGATAAATTCTTTTGGAACTGAACCACCTGTGATTGCATCGACGAATTGGAAACCTTTACCAGGGTTAGGTTCAAATCTAATCCAGACATCACCGTATTGACCATGACCACCAGATTGTTTGACATATTTACCTTGACATTCTGCAGTCTTCTTAATAGTTTCTCTATAAGCGACTTGAGGTTTACCAACTTTAACATTAACCTTGAAATCTTCCTTTAATCTTGTGACGTTAACGTCTAATTGTAATTCACCAACACCAGCAATTAAGGATTGGCCTGTCTCAGCATTGGTATAGAAATGGAAGGTAGGGTCTTCTTCAACTAACTTTAATAAAGCAGCTGTCATTTTATCTTGGTCAGCTTTTGAAGCAGGTTCAATAGCTTCAGAGATAACAGGATCAGAGAAGACGATAGATTCAAGTTTACAAATTCTACTAGGATCACATAATGTATCACCTGTAGAAGTATTCTTTAAACCGACAATAGCACCGATTTCACCAGCATGTAAAGAATCAACATCTTCTCTGTGGTTAGCGTGCATTAAGACTAATCTTGAAAGTCTTTCTTGGCAGTTTTTGTTTGCGTTTTGTACATATGTACCAGCCTTCATAACACCAGAATAAATTCTAGCGAATGTTAATCTTCCGATGAAAGGATCTGTAGTAATCTTGAAAGCAAGAGCAGCTAAAGGTTCTTTTTCATCAGAGTGGCAGACAACTTCACTTCCATCAGCAGCATGACCGATTGAAGGAGGTGTATCTAAAGGTGAAGGTAAGAATTGAATTACTCTATCAAGTAATAATCTAACACCTTTGTTTTTATAAGCAGAACCACAAATAACTGGGAAAATATCACCTGTCATTGTAGCTTTTCTTAATACTGACATGATTTCGTCATAAGTAGGTTCTTCACCTTCTAAGACTTTACCCATTAAATCATCATCAAAGTTAGCAATCTTTTCTAACATTTCTTGATGTAAGGCATCAATCTTATCTTTATAGTCAGCAGGAATTTCAACTTCAGTAGGAGCATCTGTAGGATTTTTACCATCATACATATATGCTTTCATTGTAATGATATCAATGATACCTTTGAAGTCTTGGGATAAACCGATTGGATATTCAATAACGACATATTCAGCACCTAATTTTTCTTTGATTGACTTATAAGACATTTCAAAGTCAGCACCGATAGCGTCAAGTTTATTAACGAAAACGATTCTAGGAACCTTATATTTACTAGCTTGTCTCCAAACAGTTTCAGTTTGAGGTTCAACACCATTTTTACCATCTAAGACTGTAACAGCACCATCTAAAACTCTTAAAGATCTTTCAACTTCAGCTGTGAAGTCAACGTGACCTGGAGTATCGATAATGTTGATTCTGTGGCCTTTCCAGAAACATGTTGTAGCGGCAGATTGAATTGTAATACCTCTTTCTTGTTCCTGTTTCATAAAGTCCATAGTAGCAGCACCATCATGAACTTCACCAATTTTATGAGTCTTACCAGTAAAGAAAAGAATTCTTTCTGTAGTTGTAGTCTTACCAGCATCAATGTGAGCCATGATACCGATATTTCTAACTTTGTCTAAAGGATATTCGCGATCCATATTTTTCCCTTTCTTGACTCTATGAAATTAGAATCTGTAGTGAGCGTAAGCTTTATTAGCTTCAGCCATCTTGTGTGTATCTTCTCTTTTCTTAACAGCACCACCAGTACCATTAGCAGCATCTAAGATTTCACCAGCAAGTTTATCTTCCATGGTTTTTTCACCTTTTCTTAATCTAGCATAAGAAACTAACCATCTTAAGCCTAAGGTAACTTTTCTTTCAGCTGTAACTTCAACAGGTACTTGATAGTTAGAAGCACCAACTCTTCTAGCCTTTAATTCGAGTTCAGGCATAATGTTTCCAATAGCGACTTCGAATACTTCCATTGCAGGTTTTCCTGTTTTGGCTTCGATTTTATTGAAAGCACCATATAAAATCTTTTGAGCTGTACCTTTTTTACCATCATACATTATCTTGTTGATAAGTCTTGTGACAAGTTTTGAATTGTAGATTGGATCAGGTAAAACTTCTCTTTTTTCAACTTTTCCATTCTTACGTGGCATATTCTATCCTTCTCCTTTCTATTACTTCTTAGAAACTTGGCCGTCTTTTTTAGTTCCATATAAGGAACGACCTTGTTTTCTGTTTTCAACACCGAAGCATTCTAAACCACCTCTAATGATGTGGTATCTAACACCTGGTAAATCCTTAACACGGCCGCCTCTAATTAAAACGGTCTTGTGTTCTTGTAAGTTATGACCTTCACCACCGATATAAGCGGTAACTTCATAACCGTTTGTTAATCTAACTCTGGCGTATTTTCTTAAAGCTGAGTTAGGCTTTTTAGGAGTCATAGTACCAACACGAGTACAGACACCTCTTTTTTGAGGAGCATATTGAATATGTTCCTTTTTATTTAAAGAGTCCCATCTTTTACCTAATGCTGGAGCTTTTGACTTTTCAATAACTTTAGTTCTACTGTTACGAACTAATTGATTAATTGTTGGCATGAATTGCTCCTTTCATTTATATATTTACACATTACCGGGTGTATCAAACACACTCGATAAACCAATCCGTGCAAACAAAATTATATTTATACTTGATATTAAAGTCAATAGATTTTATTAAAATTGTACGCCCGGTATAGTGTACACTTGTTATTTATTTTTAATTCCTTTTTACTATTTTCAAAACGCTTTACTTTTTTAACGATCTTTTGAAATTTATAATATAAGGAATAAATAATATACTATAGTATAATATCTTTCCTTTAAGTGATATAATTAATATGTGATTAAATAATAAACGGAGGTTAATAATGAAACAAGGAGTCAACACTAAAGATGCTAGAGTTATAAGAAGTAAAAGAGATTTAGCTAACGCTTTAGAAGAATTATTACAAGAAAAGAATTACGATGATATAACCATTATAGAAATAGTTGATAGAGCTATGGTTTCTAAATTAACTTTTTACAACAATTTTTTAGATAAAAAAGATTTATTAACTTTCATGTTTCAACGTTATGTAAATGATATTAATTCATTAACTTCGAAAATAGATCCTAGTTTATCTATTCAAGCTAGATACAAAGAGACTATTAGAATAGTCATTCACTATATTTTAAAATCTCCTAATAAATTCAAAAAGATGATAGAAAACGATTCTTCAAAAACTATGTTTTTTATCTTTTCATCTTTTATTCAACAAACAACTATTAGACTAAGTTCTTTATTATCTTCAATAGTAAAAACAAATATTCCTACTGACATTATTGCATATTATTATTCAGGAGCATGTACTAGTCTTTTATATAACATGTTTTTAAATAATAAAAATAATCTAAGTGAAGACTTAATGGTTGAATATATTTATAAATTAACCATGTTTACTTTTGAAAAATAATTAACTTAAATAATAGTTAATTAAGTTATTATTCTTTAAAATAATAATGTTTGTTAAAAAAAATCTTTTATATTATAATAAGTCGATGAACCCTATTAATATTAATGTCTTTAAAAAGAAGAAAAAAGGCAAAAAACAATCCAACTATATTCTCACTGTAGATAATCTTGTAAAAAGATATGGTAGTGTAAATGCAGTTAATAACATTTCTTTTAAAGTTAAAAGAGGTGGTCTTTTTGCTTTTCTAGGATTAAATGGTGCTGGTAAATCTACTACTATTAATATCATTTGTTCTATTTTATATAAAGACGAAGGTAAAGTAATCATAGATGGTTTAGACTTAGATGATCCTTTTTCAAACGCAAAATCTAAAGTCGGTATAGTATTTCAAAACTCTGTATTAGATAATTCTTTATCTGCTAAAGAAAATTTAACTATTAGAGCTGGATTTTACAATATAAAAGGAAAAGAGCTAAAAGAAAGATTAGATATATTATGTAAGATGTTAGATTTAACTTCTTTCTTTAATAGACCTGTAGGTAAATTATCTGGTGGTCAAAAAAGAAGAGTTGATATAGCTAGAGCTATGATTCATGAACCAAGTTTATTAATCTTAGATGAACCTACTACTGGACTTGATCCACAAACTAGATTATCAGTATGGAACTTAGTAAATGATTTAAGAGAAAAAACAGGAATGACTGTATTTTTAACAACACACTACATGGAAGAAGCTGAAAAAGCTAGTTATGTAGTTATTATGAATAAAGGTAATATCATCGCTGAAGGTACTCCTACTGAATTAAAAAATTCTTATTCTGGTGATTATGTAATTATATACACTAATAAAGATGCTTCTATAGAAAAATTATTTACTAACGAAAATAGAAAATTCAATTATAATCACGATAATAAATACTATAGAGTTACAGTTAAAGATTCTATTGACGCTATTGAATTTATCCAAAATCATAAAGATATTTTAAAAGATTTTGAAGTAGAAAAAGGATCAATGGATGATGTATTTTTAAATGTCACAGGCGTAAGACATATATTGGAGAATAACAATGGATAATAAAGCTGCAACTAAAGTTAGAGATAAGATTTCAGTCACTCTAACTTTAACAAAAAGACATTTCTTAGTCTTTATTAAAAATCCACCAATAGTACTATTTACATTGATGGTACCTGTAGTAATCTTAATTGTATACGCCTTATTTTTAAGACCTATGGAATTATCTCAAATTAAACCTATATTACCTGAAGAATTATTAGCTAATAACGACGATGTAAGAAAAGTCTATGGTCTAGTAGATACTTGGATGATTTCAGGTGTACTTGCTGTAGGATGTATTACAGTATCATTAAATACATGTAATGTCCAAGTTAAAGATAAAGAATCAGGGGTCAATAAAGATTTTGTATCTTCCCCTATTACATCTGGATCAATTATGATGTCTTATTTTATCTTTAATATGATAGTTACTTTCGTAGTTAATTTATTGGTTTTCTTTGCTTGTGTAATATACTTAGCTATTTATGGAGCTTTCTTAATTACACCTTTAGATTTCTTTGCTCTAATTGGTGTATTGTTACTTTCTACAATATCTGCTTCATTAATTACTTTCTTTATTTGCTCGTTTATTTCTACTGAATCAGTATTATCTAGTGTAGTCGCTATATTCTCTGCTGGTATAGGATTTGTAATTGGAGCTTATTTACCTAATAGTATGTTACCTAGAGGAATTGCTTTACTTACAACTTTCTTCCCTGGTACTTATTCAGCTGGTTTATTTAGAAATTACTTTATGTCATCTCAAGTTAATCAACTAGAAAATCTATTAAATACTAAATACGCTAGTGTTTCAAAAGATGTTGTTGCAAATATTAAATCTAATTTCTCTTTCGATTTAGACTTTTTTGGAACTAATGTAACACCTAATGCTATGGCTTTAGCAATTGTAGTATTTATTGTTATTTTCTTAGTATTAAATTTAATATTCTCTTCTAGTAAATATTTAAATATGGGTAAAGTTAAGAAAATAAAATCTGACTTAACAAACAAAAAAGATAACAATAATTCAGATCAATAAAACTCAAAAGAAGAATAGAAATTGCCACTTCCCTTAGGGATTCAGTGATTAAGGTTCTAAACAAAGAAAAGGTATCTACTTTACAAAGTTTTTGTTAAAAAGACTTAGAAATAGATACCATATGATTCAAAGACATGTATATGTGTTGCTATGCCATTATTGTTTTAGAGTGAAGGAAGACGAAAACTAAAAACAAATATGTCAAAATCATAGCAAATGTTTCAAATGAAAATAAACAAATGTTTCAATTAAGAATGAACAAATGTTTCAATTTAATGAAATCGGTTTTAATTGGTATTGTTCATTCTTACATTCCTTATCGAGAGTCATTAATAAATAGCCA
>CAVFIT010000052.1:0-3597 GCA_963622735.1 Phocaeicola dorei
CTCCTATAATATAAATCTAAAGAATATTTTGTAACATTATTTTCATATGCTGCTTTTCTAATTGATTTTAATTTTTCTTCATCCATTTCATAAATTCTTAATAATTGTTTTTTAAATGAATTTAAATCAGTATAGAAAAAGCCTGTTTTATTATCAATAATGCATTCTTCTAAATTCTTATCATGTCTAGCTAAAACAATTACATCACAAGCCATAGCTTCATTAAATGTTAAACCTTGAGTCTCACTTGTTGAAGCTGAAACATATAAATTAGATAGATAATAATAATAAGGTACATCTTCATGAGGAACAGCTTTAGTAAATGTAATAATATCATTCATATTTAATTTAGAAGATAATTTTTCTAAATCTTGTCTAGCTGGACCATCACCTACTACTATTAATCTAAACTTTTCTCTTAACTTAGGATGTTCTTCTAAAAAGGAATTTAAAGAAGAAATAACAATATCGTTTGATTTTTCTTGAGCGATTCTTCCTAAAATGATAAGAACATACTTACCTTCTAGATTATATTTTTTTCTTAATTGTTCTAATCTATTTTGATCAATTAATTTTTTATCAAACATAGAAAAATCAATTCCATTAGGAACAACATTAATATATTTTTTAATATCATATTTAGCTAATATATCTCTAGCTTTAAAAGAAGTTGTAGTTAATTCTGTTGTGTTATCAGATACAACTTGAGTAAGGAATTTAATAACCTTTTTCATCATCGAATCAAAAGGTTTTAAACCACCGGTAATATAATATGAATAATCTTCATATAAAGTATGATAAGTATACACTAAAGGTATTCCATATTTTCTTGCTAGAAATCTACCTAATATACATACAGTATATTCAGTTTGAACATGAATAATATCAGGTTTAAATTCATTAATAATCTTTCTAGTTTTAAAAGAATAAATTCTAGCTAAATGATAATTATAAATATGTTTTAAAGTCATTCCTGGAATTCTAACTATTCCATTTTCAAAAGTTGTATGTCTTTGCTTAGTATTAGCACTAGTAACAACAATAACTTCATGTCCTTTACTAATTAAAACATTTCTTAATGTTTCAGTAGCAGTAGCAACACCATTCAAATTAGGTGGATAAGTATCACTAAATAAAGCAATTTTCATTATTTATCCTCCTTATTTTTATTTCTTTTTCTAAGTAAATTTCTTTCCTTTTTCTTTTTTCTTTTTTCTTCTTTACGATTAATGACTTCTAAATCTCTTTGTACAGCCAAATTAATTTCTTCTTCTTTTTTATTATTTTCTTTAATTTTAGATTCAATATCTTCCATTTCTTTATATACAGAAGCTAAAACTGATTTAGTTTGATTTGTAGTCTCATCATATTCATTAGAGTTAAAATCATCATCTGGTGTACTAGTTAAATACTTTTTAACACTATTAAATGAAGATTCAACTTCTTTAAAAGAAAGATATTGCATAGCATCTTTTTCCATAGTTTGTTTATCTGAAACGACATTTCTAAACGATTTCTTAATTTTTAGGGAAGTCTTAGTGAACGCATTTTCGTCATTATCAGATGTTTTAAGAACTTCACTATCATTATTTATCTCTTTTAATATAGGTAAACTATCACTGTTTTTACTAGCTAAAGATACAATTTTTAAATCAACAAATGTCTTTTGTAAATCATAAACACCTGCTGTCTTTTTAGGAGATCCTCTATATGATACAAATACAATAAATCCAGCAAATAAAGAGAAATAGAATGTAACTGCTCTATTTAAAATATTACATGCAGATGTAATAGTTGAACTAGTTCCAGTTGGATTATAAATAGGATCAAATAATAATTGGAACGCACCTTCAGATACACCACTAGCACCAGGAATAGGAATAAATCCAGTGATCATGGATTGATAAGAAGTTGACCAAACACATCTCATATATGTATCAAATGATAAATAATTTGGAACGCTTAATTGAGCATCTAAAGCTAAACCAGCTATAAAAGGAATAGAATTTGTAAAAGTAAATTTAATAAATTCTAGTACCATAGTAACAATTAATACCCAGAAATTTTTAAACAATCTTGTTAATTCAATTCTAAAAGTAGCAATACTAGCTGCTAATTCACTTCTTTTAGCAACAGGATCTTTAACTAAATGTAATTTAGCAAAGAAATTAACACCTGTAACTAAAACAAATCTATGAAGTGGTCTTAAATAAGCAAGCATTAATAATATTAACAAAGTAAATACGTTAATAATAAAACCTAAAATAGAGAAAATCATAGGTGTAACTTCCCAACCAAATAAATTCAAATTTCCCATATTAGCTATAGTAGAGTTATAGCCAAATATCATAGCTAATGTGCCATAAATAATAATAACAGATTGAGATACAATAAATAGCATTACTAAAATTGAAGCAGAGTTAGATGATTTAATACCTTGTCTAGAAAAAGTATAAACTTGAGCAAATTGCCCTCCACTTGCCATAGGTGTAATACAAGAAAAGAATGAACCAACCATACCATTTAAAATGCCCTGATAGACTCTATATTTTTTATAGTAAAGTTTAGAAAGGATAGTTAAAACACATCCTTCAATAAAAAAAGTAATAACTACAAATAAAAGCATTAATAAGACATATCCAATTTTAGCACTCATTAATGATTGTAATGTTTTAGCTGGATCGTCTTTTAAAATATAGTACAACGCTAAAGCTGTAACTAAAATCATTATTACTACCATTAATATTGTCTTAGTTTTTTTCTTCTTTTTTTGTTGATTGTTTTGATTGTTATTTTGAGAATTTGTCTCTTGATTTTGATTATTTAAAGTATTTGTTTCTTCCATAGTTTATAATATACTTATATATTATAATATATTTTATGAAAGAAAAAACTACTAATTATAATTTAACTTATCAAATAGCATTAGCAGGATTAATATTAGCTTTATCAATACTTATTCTATTATTAACATATATTTTACCAGGCATTGATATTTTATTTTTTATTTTTGTACCATTTATCAGTGCTGGATTTGCTCTAAAAAGCAATTATAAAGGACAAATCCTATATATTTTAGGAATTATTGTAGTAAGTTTTATAGATATGCAAGTAGGCTTTTTCAATTTATTACCAAAGGTAGTAATTGGAGTGTTTTTTGGAGATATTATTAAAAAAATTAAGTTAAATTTTTTCTCTTATTTAGGTCTTTCTATCATCAGTTTTATTGTAGAATGGCTTTTAATATATCCTATTAAATGGATCTATCAAATTGATTTAATTCAAGTATATTCAACTTTTTTTAAGATTAATATAACTACATTTAATCAAATATTTCCCGTATTTTATTTAGCAATTTCTTTTATAACATCGTTAATAACTTATATGTTTTGTAAAGATAGAATTAATTCAATTGCCACTATTAGTTCTACTATAAATATAGATAAACCTATCTCTTATTTTGTTGTAGGTGGTATTTGTTATTTAGGAATTATTATTTGTCATTTTCTTTATTTAAAATTAAGTTATGTATTTTTATTAATTTTAAGTGTTATGTCTATTTACCTATTTATCAAAAAATTTAATTTTAAAAATTCT
>CAVFIT010000053.1:0-7225 GCA_963622735.1 Phocaeicola dorei
TTTGAATGCCAGTGCCAAAGTTTTCAATGTATTTGAGTTTTGAAAGAATGTTGACAAGACCTGGATTGCGGTAAGTTTGAACTCCATCGAGGATTTGTTCAAGTGTTGCCTGATAAATTCCACCTGGATTTGTATTCTTAACTTCTTTATCGAAAAATTTAACTTTTATATTAGAACGTATGAAGTAATTGGCGTGAGCAAAAGCGAATAATAAGATCATCTCAATTGGTCAGACTGCGTTTGACTAATTTGATATTCATTTTTTAAGCATCTCATCATTTTAAAATTTGTCGATTGATATTAAACAAATTATTCAAATTATATATTGACACTAGAGTTATTTTATTTTAAACTTTAGGCATGTTTAGCAAGCTAAATATTTAGATCTGAGGTTATTTATGAATAAGAAAAGCATTTTAGTATTGGTTTTGTCTCCTTGTTTTTTGATTTCTTGTAACAATACTTCTAGTATATCTACCATAACTAGCAGTTTTCCTACATCTAATCAAACAAGTGAATCTTCTATTTCTAGTGATAGTTCATCTTCTAAACCTATCAAAAAAGAATTAAATGTTGATAATGTTTATAATGATTTATTATCATTAGCAAGTACATTTAATTTTACTATCTATTATTCGGATTTTTTAGAAGATATTTATACAGATGATTATGTTCTTTTGAACTCTTCTTCTACTTTCTATTTTAAATCAAATTCAATTTATCAAAGCACTTCTAAAGGAGTCTATAAAGCTTATAAAAGTGGAACTAGTTATAAATTAGGTGAATTAGTAGAAGGTATAGATGAAGATGGTTATCCTTCTGATAAGCCATTAGCTGATTTTAACAATATTAATTATTTTACCTATATGTTAAAAGATGGTTATGGAGCTAGTAAGAGCCAACTTAGTTTATCTAGTGCAGGTGATCAAATAACTCTTGATTATGATTATTCAAATAAGATGTTTATTATCTTAGCTAGAATGTTTAATCAAGTAGACAATGTATCTAATCAAACAGTTAATCATATTTCTATTACATATGATAATGAAAATAATTTAGTAGTTGATTTTTCTTATGTAGATGGAACTACAATTACTAGACCAAAAGGTTTCTCATATGGTGTTATTAAAAATGTTGGTACTTCTTTTGATGAAGAAGCCTCTTCATTTTCAAAAAGTATAGAAAATAAATTGAATACAAAATCATTTGATTATTATTCAACTTATTCTATTAGAAACGCTTATATTTCTACTAATACAACTCAAGTAATAAAATATGAAGGTGAAGAAACTAGTTATGTAGTTGGTAATTATCAACTAGATTACAACCCTAATAAGATTAGAATATCTGATACTAAAACTAGTACTTTTATTAGAAGAACAGAATCAGGAAGCGCATATATTCAAGGAATTAATGCTTTAAATCAAGTGTATGATCAAACTTATTATGCTCAAACCTTTCAAACTTTAAATTTTGGATATAAAAACTTCGATTTTGAAGGATTTAGATATGATAATGATGAACAAGCTTACATTTATTATGGATTAAATGGAGGAAAGACTCTAGATTCAATTACATTTTTAGGTTTTTCTGCTTTAAGTTTTGAATCAATTAAATTATATGTAAGTGAAGAAAGTAATTTAATTAATAAAATTGTAGCAAAAACTCCTTCTTCATTAATAAATACAGGTACTTCATATAAAAATGCTTATTATGAATACACTATAGATATAGTTGATTATAGAACTATAGGTGAACCAACAAAATATGATGTAATTTCTTCTACTAGTAAGATTCAAACTGTATTTAATAAATTAAATGATTATGAAAACACTTCATTTAAAACAGTCGCAAATGAATATTATCAAGGAAAAGATACAAAAGTCTTACAACCAGTTTTAACTACTTACTATACTCAAGATTATGTATATAAAGAAACTAAGACTGTCTCTAAAAGTGGAACTTCATATGTAACTACTACTACTGGAAATGGAATATATGCTATTAAAGATAGTGATGGAAATACTATTGGAGTTAAATTATTTAGAGTAGATAAAGATGGTAATGTTTCACCTAGATCTCAAATCCTATATGGTAAAACATTAAAAGATTACTGGATTAATCTAGCTGCTTCCCCTTTAGTTTATCAATTAAAAGACAATATAATTACACCTAGAGAAGGAATGAGTGGGGATAAATTAAAAGATTATTTACCAATTTCTCATACCAGATTTGAAGCTCAAGAAGGCTCAATGGAAAATGGTGGAGAATATTCAGGTATGACTTTCACTTTGAAAAAAGATGGAGATAATTTAACTGATGAAGTCACTACATTTTCTTATAACTATGGTACTTCAGAAGTATTTGGTGATGAATTAGCTGGAATAGGTGAAACTACATTTACCTATTCAAGTGAGCAAAATCCTATAAAAATATCAGAAGATATCACTTCTAAATTACCAACATTAGGCACATTTACATTACCTACAAAATGGAGTCAATCTGAATCAAGTTCACTATATCAAGCTTTACAATCATTTTATGAAGGTAAAAAGAATAGATATGGACAAGATATTGATGTAGATAGAGATATCCCATTCCTATTTGATGATGATTTAGATGCAAGTTGGAAAGTTAGTTTAGGAAAAAACACGCCTAATCCTTCATTAAATATCAATCATGATGTAAATGACATTATGAATGATGGCGATATAAATAATTACAATTCTAAATATAGAACCTTATTAGATAATAATGATGATTATGAATATACATCTGCAGATCCAGATTCACCATTTGCTACTCTTCATTATTATGTAAATGGTGACATTGTAATAAGTGTCACTTCTACTACTGCAGGTGGAATATATTTTTTTCAAGGCATACCTCAATATTAATAATTTAAAAGAAAGGAAATTATATTATGAAAAAAGGAAAATTATTAACAGTTAATCTCTCATTAATTCTTTTATTAGTTGGATGTAATTCAACTTCAAATTCATCTTCGAGTTCCCAAAGTTCTTCTTCTCAAGCAAGTTCTTCTCAATCTAGTTCCCCTGTTTCTAGTTCAAGTTCTTCTTCAGCAAGTTCTTCTTCTAGTTCATCACAAGCACCTATTAAAGATACAGCTACAATTTCTAAATTAGTTAATTTAGTAAGTAATGGTACTTTAAATGTTAAAGAAGGTGATAAAGTAGATATTGATTCTAAAATCACTTTAACATTTGAAAGTGCAGTAAGTGATGAAACTTATCAAATCGCAGTTAATGGAACTGTTAGTGATATGACTTGGGCTAGTGATAAATTATCATGCTCATTCACTTTAAACGCTTCTAAAGATGAAGAATTAACAATTGGTGTAATTAAGAAAAACATAACAGATGATGAAGGTTATACTGTTAAATTTACTCAAGGTGAACATTACACTATTATAGGAATTACTTCTGGAAATAAATACAATCCTACATACGATAGTGATTGGAATTATATAAACGTCTATTTTGGAATTATTGTTGATAAAGGATATTTAGTATCAAAAGTTGTAGCTGTTGATGAAACTAATTATGAAGCGGAATTAACAGCAACTGATGGAATTTATGAAATTCATCTAGGTGATTTAGTAGAAGGTGATAACACACTTAAAGTAACAGTTGAAAAAGCAGCAACACATACAATCACATATACTGGTTTAGATAATATTGATTCAACTACATCAATTTTACCAAAAACATTTACTGGTGGAGATAAAGTTAAATTCTCCTTTATTGCAACTGAAGGTTATTCAATTACAGATGTTGAATTCTCTCATTCAAGATATTTATCTATTACTGATTGGTCTAATTTTGAACTTACTTTACCAAATCAAGATATTGAAGTTACATTTACAACTGCAAAATCAGTCAAACTTGAATTAGAATCAAGTGAACATATTTCTAATGTTGAATTTTATAAAAGTACTGGTGGCTTTGATGAAAATAAACGTTTACCAATGGATGGAAAAATAACTTCTTGGGTAGCTAGTACGTGGGAATATTTCTATATGGTATGTAATGTAGATAGTGGATATAAAGTTTATTCAATAGAAGGTGCAAGTCAAGCTGATTTAGCAAAAGGTTCAAATTATTACAATTATCAAACAGTAGATGGTAGATCAATTTATAGAGTTTATTTATATGGTGAAACAAAATTAAAAGTCAATTTAGCAACTCAAAAGACAATAAGTTTAGATTCTAGTGTTGATAGTAGTAAAGTTTCACTTGTATTTGATAATGATAAGACTACATTCTATCCAGGAGATGATGTTGGATTTGATTTATTATTAACTGATACAGTTAAAACAAGAGTAAATAAAGTTTCTTATTGTTATACTGATTCAGATGGTAGTAGTAAAGAACAAGAAATCACCGCCAACTCTTATAAAGATCATGCTTATAATTTTAAAATGCCAAATGCAGATACAAAAATTAAAGTTGAAATTGTCGATGTAATAAATGCAACTGTAAGTTATACTTCTACTGCTACTAGCTTATTAAAATCAGTAACATTTAAAGGCGCAACAACTTCTAGTCAGTTAAATTCAACTGTTACATCTTTAGATACATTTGAAGAAGGTGAAACAGTTAATGTTGAAGTTAGATTAAATGATGTTAATTCAAAAGCAATTAAATTAGTTATGGATAAAACTGGAGCAGAAATTAAACTAGAATCAACATTAATTAAAAATAAATTTAAAGGATCATTTGTAGTTCCTAGTGGTGGAACTAATGTCACTATTTCTGAAGTTGATAAACCTGTTAGAAGTATTACTACCCCTTCAACAAGTAATATTGAATTCTACAAAAGCGCAGATGAAGATAGTAAAGTTGATTCAGCAGAAGGCTTAGGTAATTTATATGATGGAGATGTTTTCTATTTTATAGTTAAAGATCAAGTAGAAGAAGGTCAATCCTTAGATGTAAGTGTTTTAGGTGATGGTGTAAAATTAGATGTTACAACAGTTACTATTAGTGGTAAAACTGCTTATAAAGTAACAGTTAAAGGTAATATCACAATTGAAGTTAGTAAAGCTGAAAGTGTTAGTGTAACAATTGATAGTGATGATTTTGAGGGTGAAATATCTAATATTTTATATGTATATGGTACTGACGAAAATGTTACAGTCGTAGATGGACATATCAAAAAAGGTACAAAATTCTATATTGATGCGCAAGACTATGGAATGTATGCTTCTAAAGTTACTATTAATGGAGTAATTACAAAACCTTCATATCCTGGTGGTAGTGTTAAAGGAGTCTATGAAGCCACTGGAGATATTGTAATTACATTAGCCTGGGAAGAATAATTATCATTTATAAAAAGCTTTAAGTGCTTAATACGCATTTAAAGTTTTTTAATGCAATTAAATTAAAAATTTATAACTTTTAAATAGTAAAGATATTAAATACAACAAAATCATCGTTATATAAAATGGTATAATAAAATATGAATGTATTAATATAGAAAGAGATAAATATGATTAGAAGAGCTAAAATAAATGATATTAATTATTTAAATAAATTGTTATATCAAGTTCATGATGTACATCATCAAGTTAGACCTGATTTATTTAAAGAAGGTACAAAAAAATATACTGATCAAGAATTAATCGAATTAATAAATGATGAAACTAAGCCTATATTTGTTTATGAAGAAAATAATGTTGTTTTAGGCTATGCTTTTTGTGTTTTTAAAGAAAATAAAAATGATAATAACCTAACTGATATAAAGACTTTATATATAGATGACTTATGTGTTGATAAAGAAACTAGAGGTAAACATATTGGTACATCATTATATAATTATGTATTAGAATATGCTAAAGATAATGGATGTTATGAAGTCACTTTAAATGTATGGGCTGATAATGTTCAAGCGTTAAATTTTTATAAACATATTGGATTAAAAATTCAAAAAATAGGAATGGAAAAGATATTATAATTAATATCTATACTATGAACAGTTATCCATTAATTTAGATAACTATTTATTTTTTATAAATTCATCATTTTTATGTATAAATCTATTTTGAATAATAAAAATACATAGTATAATTTTTTATATGAAAGAATTAGCAAACACTATTAATAGACTAGGATTTAAAAAAGCTCATCAATTTTGCTTAAATAAATATAAAAAATTTAAAAAAGATAAAGATTTATTATATTTAACATTAATTGAATTAGAATTTATAGAAGAGCTTAAAATAGATGATGATATGATAGCATCTAATTTATTTGCTTTAGCCTACTGTAAAGATGATTCTATATTCAAAAAAATTGCTACTCCAGCTTTATTATGTGCTATAGAATTAGAAAATTATTATCATTGTTACAATATTTCTAAACGTGCTATTAAATTAAACATGCAATCTTTTAATATATATCTAGGTGCTGTTCTTGGATTATATTATTTTAAAAAAGATCCATATAATAAAAAGATTGAAGAATACATAACTAAATTAAATAATGAGCTAAATAATTTAGGAAAAATAGATTATTTAGCGTCTAAAGCTTACTTATTTGAAACTAAGTATTATCTTACTATTAAAAATTATAAAAAAGCTGATGAAATTACAAATCTAAGTGTTTTAACTTTAGATGATAATTTAACTAAAAATTATATTAATCTTTTATATAACATAGTAACAAACGAAGAAAATCCAGATTTATTACCTTTAAAGCAAATAAAAGATACTTCTTTATTTGCAGAATACTCTTTTTTTATTCATTTATTTGATATTTATTATTATAGAAAAGATTATTTAAAATCATATAGTATTCTTGAACATATTTGTAATATTGATAACATTGAAAACGAAGTAGACATTTATCCATTAAAAAGGAAAATGATTGAATGTTTAATATGTGTAGGAAAGCTTAAAGAAGGTATTTCTATTTTAGAAAAAGAAGACTTAAAAACAAATGCTGATGCTAATTTCTTTTTAGGTAAATTATATTCTTTTAGAGGATATAAACTAGATTTAGAAAAAGCTATTCCATATTATAAACAGGCTTTTAAAATATCTAAACAATATATTAATTTAATAGAAATATGTCAAAATTATTTAGCCTTACAAGATTTTGATAAAGCTAATAAAGTATATTTAAAAATCAAAGAAAACAAAAATCTAGAAGAAGATATATTATCATTATCTTTTTCTAAATACATGTATCAACAAGACTTTGAT
>CAVFIT010000054.1:0-5048 GCA_963622735.1 Phocaeicola dorei
ATATTTAAATTATTTGATACAACTCTTCTATAAAAAAGTAATCAAAATATAAATAATGATTATTTATATATGGTATAATTTATACATACTTGAAGTATGATAAAAGCATTTAATTTTGATAATAGTTATCCATTAGCATGTAATACATATGTCCTAGGAAAAAAAGGAGCGGGGTGTATTGTTTTTGATTTAGGTTCATCTTCAAATGAAATTATAGATTTTGTAAAAAAGAATTTTAAAGTAGTTCATTCTATTATGCTTACTCATGGTCATTTAGATCATGTTAGAGGTGTTAATAATTTTTTAAAATCGTTTCCAAAAACACCTGTTTATATTCATAAAGATGATTATGAAATGTTAGTTGATACTAAAATCAACGGTTCTATTTTTAGTGAAAATATTGAAGATGTTGATTATGATCCAATACTAGTTGAAGATAATCAAATAATTGATTTTGGAGAATTTAAAATACAAGTAATTCATACTCCTTTCCATACTAAAGGAAGTGTATGTTATTTATCTAGTGAAGATAATGCTTTATTTACTGGTGATACTTTATTTAAACAAGGTATAGGTAGATATGATTTTTCAAATTCAGTTCCTAATAAGATTCAATCTTCTTTAATTAGATTATCAAAATTAAACGAATTATTAGTTTGTTATCCAGGTCATGGATCAATCACTTCTTTAAAACAAGAAATGGAAAATAACCCATATTTTAGAGGTTAATATAATGTTATATAGATTAGATCATTTTTTAAGTTTACAAAACTTTGGTACAAGAAAACAGGTAAAAAAATTAATTAAGTCTAAATTAGTAAGATTAGATGATGAAATTATTACTAATCCTGATTTCAAGTTTAATCCAGATATTAATAAAGTATATGTAGATGATAAATTAGTAAATTATCAAAAAGAGATTTATATTTTAATGAATAAACCTAAAGGATATATGTGTTCTACAATTGATGAATTATATCCTTCAGTTTTAAATTTAGTTGATCCTGAATTACAAAAAAGATGTCGTTTAGTAGGTAGATTAGATGTTGATACTACTGGTGTACTTTTAATTACAGATAATGGTAAATTAAATAATAGATTAATTCATCCTCATTTAGGTATTTCTAAAGAATATTTAGTTACTTTTAATCATGATTTAGGTGAAAAAGAATTATCTATTTTAAGAGGTAAAATTGACTTATATGATGATGGAATAGTACAAGCTAAAGATGTAACTCAAGTTGATCATAATAAAGCTATTATTACAATATTAGAAGGTAAATATCATCAAATTAAAAGAATGGCTAAAAGAGCTGATCTAGAAGTTATAGAATTAGATAGAATTAGATTAGATTCTTTAACTTATGATGGATTAAAACAAGGTGAATATAGATTTTTAAATGATGATGAAATCATGTATTTAAAAAAAATATGTCAAATGGAGGACTAATATGTATTATATAAAGGACAATTGTTTAGTTAATCTTTCTAATTCTATTTTAAAGGCCTATGGATTAAAAAATTATCATGAAACTATTCCTAGTATAGATAAGTTATTAAAAGATAATAATGTACCTTCAAAAAAACTAGCAGTTATTTTACTTGATGGATATGGTAGTTATATTCAAGAAAAATTCAAAGATACTTCAAATTATATTTTAAATCATAAATACATAGAAATTAGTAGTGTATTTCCCCCTACAACGGTTGCAGCTACTACTTCTTTTTTAACTGGAAAATTTCCATGCGAAACTGGATGGCTAGGCTGGATTCAAAAACTACCTATGTATAATATACCTGTTAGAATGTTTAATTCTGATTTTGTCGATTCAGGTGTAGTTTCACCTTTAAAATCATCTGATTTTTTACCTACACAGGATTTAATAAGTTTAATTGATGATTATACTTCTACTTATAAAGCTAATAAGTTGATGTCTTTTTTATTAGGACCTAATCTTACATCTGATAAATTTATTAAAGAAGCTAATATTATGTTAAAAAAGAATGATTTTACATATTTATATTATACTGAACCAGATTCTAGCTTACATGAATATGGTACTAATTCAGATAAAATAAAGCCTGTAGTAGAACAAATAAATTATATAGTTGAATCTTTAGTTGAAACTAATAAAGATACTTTATTTATTGTAATAGCAGATCATGGTCATATAGATAGTAAATATATATCTTTAGAAGAATGTGATAAGTTATATGATATATTAGAAACTAAATTTAATTGCTTAGAAGCTAGATCATGTATGTTATTTATTAAAAAAGATAAATTAGATGTAGCTGAAGATATAATTAGTGAATATTTTTCTAAAGAATATTTTGATATATATAATAAACAACAAATAATAGATAATAAAATATTTGGTATAGGAAATAATAACCCTCATTTTGAAGAATTAATAGGGGATTATTTAATAGTTGCTAAAAAAGAAATAGGAATAGCTGATAAATATTCTGAACGTTTGACTTCTACTCATGCTGGTGGAACTAGTTTTGAATCTAGAATTAATGTAGCTGTGTTTAATAGCATCAAATAAATTTAAGTTACTATAGTTGACATATTAATTTAATAAGACTATTATATAATCAACATATGAATAAGTGTTCATATATGAAAGTGAGAGAATATGACAAAGATTGAATTAACAGATGCAGAAAATTTTCAAAAACTAGGTGATTTATATTCTAATTTCTCTGATCCACTAAGATTAAAAATTTTATATTTATTATTTCAAACTAACAGAATGTGTGTTTCTGATATTACAAAAAGTTTAAACGCTACTCAATCTAATATTTCTCATCATTTAGCAATCTTACGCGCTAATAATTTAATAGGCTTTACTAAAGAAGGTAAGCAAGTTAAATATTTTCTAAAAGATGAACACGTTATTTTAATTATGAAGATGGGTATTGAACATATCTTAGAAAAATAAGGGGGAATGAGTATGTCTTGTAGTTGTCATCATCATGAACATGAACATCATGAACATAGTGGATGTTGTTGTCATAATCATAAAGATCATGAAGAAAATGAATCGTTTTTAAAATCTGAAAAAGGGGAAAGGGTAATTACTATTTGTAGAATAGTTGTTGCTATTACTTTAGGTTTATTATCTGTATATTTACCTAGTTTACAACAAGAAAGTTTATACCCACTTAAATTAACATTAGCTATTGTTGGTTATTTAATTATTAGCTATGATGTTATATTTAGAGCTTTTAAATCCATATTTAGTGGAGAATTCTTTGATGAAAACTTCTTAATGCTAGTTGGTACACTAGGTGCAATGATTATATTTGAATTTTCAGAAGCGATATTTGTTATGGCGTTTTATCATTTAGGGGAAATGCTAGAAGATTATGCTGAAGATAAATCAAAAGAAAGCATTACTAAATTAGTTAATAATATGCCTTTATTTGCTCATAAAGTAGATGAAAATGATAATGTAATTGAATTAACTCCAGAGCAAATAAATATAGGTGATATTATTAAGGTTTTACCTGGTGAAAAGATATCTTTAGATGGTGTTGTAGTTAAAGGTAACACAAGTTTAAATATGGCATCATTAACTGGAGAGTCTTTACCTAAAGAAGTAAAAGTAGATGATCAAGTATTTTCTGGGTCAATTAATAATGATGGTGTCATTTATATTAAAGTCACTAAATTATTTAAAGATTCTACATTATCTACTATTTTAGATTTAATTAATGCTGAAGAAGAAAAGAAATCAAAATCTGAAAGATTTATTACTAAATTTGCAAAAATTTATACTCCTGTAGTTGTTTTATCAGCAGTTATATTATTTATTGTTAAATACGGTTTAGCAGGTTGGGGAGCTAATTATACAAAACCATTATATGATGCATGTACATTATTAATTATTTCTTGCCCATGTGCTTTAGTTGTTTCTATTCCTTTAGGATTTTTCTTAGGTATAGGAAGAGCTAGTAGATTTGGTGTTTTATTAAAGAGTTCTTCTAGTATTGAAAATCTTTCTAAAGCCGATACATTTGTATTTGATAAGACAGGTACATTAACCAAAGGTGAATTTGAAGTAGTTTCTTATACTGATGAAAATGTATTAAAAATCGGGGCAAGTTTAGAATCTAATTCAACTCATCCTATTGGTAAATCTATTGTTAAAAAAGCAGAATCTTTATTGTCTAATTCTTCAATTACAGTTAATGATTTTAAAAATGAACAGGGTAGAGGAATTTATGGAAAAATAAATGATAAGACTTATTATTTAGGTGATAAAAATTATGTTTCTACTTTAGTAAAAGATTTTAAAGAAATTGATTCTCCTTATAAAGTAATTTATTTAGTAGAAGATGATAAATGTATAGGGAATATTGTAATTTCTGATGTAATTAAACCTTCTTCTTATAAATTAGTAGAAGATATGTCTAAGTTTAATAATACTAAGTTAGTCATGTTATCAGGTGATAATCAAAATATTGTTGATAAAGTAAAAGATGAACTTAAATTTAATCAAGGATATGGTAATTTAATGCCTCAAGATAAACTTGATAAAATACATCAATTAAAACAAGAATCAAAAGGTTTAGTATTTGTTGGAGATGGAGTTAATGACGCTCCTAGTTTACTTGCAAGTGATTGTGGTATTGCAATGGGAGGAATTGGTAGTGATGTAGCTAAACAATCTGCCGATGTAATTATATTAAATGATGATATGCATAAAATAGGACAAGCTAAAACTCTTTCTAAAAAGACAATGAAAATTGTTATTGAAGATATTGTAATAATTTTAGCTATTAAATTAGCAATATTTATAATCGCTTCTATAGGTATTCCTCAAATAGCAGCTTATCAAATGTATCTAGCAGTTGTTGCTGATGTAGGTACATTAGTTATAGGTGTATTAAACTGTTTAAGAATTTATTATCTTAAAGATAAAGCATTAGAATAGTTAAATAGGCACTTCTTTAATTAGAGGTGTCTTTTAATTTAAAGAACTTTATAAAGTGTATAATTCTTGTTTTTTATATATAAAAATTATATTATTTATATA
>CAVFIT010000055.1:0-2260 GCA_963622735.1 Phocaeicola dorei
GTACAAGTAATAGAACCTGATTTTGAAGAATATAAAAATCAATTAATTAAATTTACTAATGATTTAAAACAGGCTAATAACCCTAATCAAGCAATAAAAGTTATCTATGATGAATTTAAATTTGAAGATGATTTAAGTTCTAATTATACTATTGCATCAATTAGAAATTCTATAAATACTAAAGATGAATTTTATGATAAATTAATTGAAAAATACAATATGAATATGCCAGTATTATCTGAATATTCAAATAATTTTCAATTAGAAGTTTATAATTCTAAATTTAGAAAAGAATTAGAAAAGGAATTTGGTTCATATTTCTTTAAACAAATTGAAGTATCATTAAAAACATTTTCCACTGAAATAATTCCTGATTTACAAGAAGAAAATAGATTAACAAGTGAATATGATAAATTAGTTGGTTCAGCTAGTGCTGAATTTAATGGTGAAGTACTACCAATAACAAAATTCACCCCATATTTAACATCCTTAGATAGAGAAACAAGAAAAAATTCCAATAAAGCGTTTTGGGGATATTATCAAGCCAATGATGAAAAACTAGGTGAAATTTATTCTAAATTAGTAAAAGTTAGAACTACAATTGCCCATAAATTAGGCTTTGAAAATTTCATTCAATTAGCATATTATCGTCTAGGTAGAACTGATTATACTCAAGTTGATGTTGAAAATTATAGAAATGAAATCTTAAAAAATATTGTTCCTATCGCTCAAAAACTTTATAAAAAGCAAGCTGAAAGAATAGGCATAAAAGATATGAAATATTATGATTATGCCTTGAGATTTAAAACAGGTAATCCTAAGCCAATTGGAACACCTGAACAACTAGTACAAAAAGCCAGTAAAATGTACAATGATATGAATAAAGATGTAGCATATTATTTTGATTTTATGGTCTCTCATAATTGTATGGACTTAGTTGCTAAAAAAGGTAAAGTTCCTGGTGGATATATGACATTTATTCCTAGTTTAGAAACTGCATTTATTTTCTCTAATTTTAATGGTTCTAGTGGAGATGTAGATGTTTTAACACATGAATTTGGTCATTCATTACAAGGCTTTTTAGGTTCAACTATTAAAGTCCCTTCATTAAGATCTCCTGGTTATGAGTGTTGTGAAATGCATTCAATGAGCATGGAATTTTTAGCACATCCTTGGATGGGATTATTTTTTGAAGATAGTAAAGATAAATATTGTTTTTCTCATTTAGAAGATGCTATCGAATTTATTCCATATGGTGTTAGTGTTGATGAGTTTCAACATTATGTTTATCAAAACCCTGAGTTAACACACGCTCAAAGAAAAGCTAAGTGGAGAGAAATTGAGAAAAAATATACTCCACATAAGCAATATAATGAAGATAATCCTTATTTAGAAAGTGGAGCTTTCTGGATTAAACAGTCCCATATTTTCTCTTCACCTTTCTACTATATCGATTATACAATCGCTCAAGTAGTCGCTTTTGAATTTTTTACTGAATCGTTAGATAATTTTGATAAAACAATCGAAAAATACTTAGCTTTTTGTAAATTAGGTGGATTATATCCATATAAACAATTATTAGCAAAAGGTGGAATAAAAGATCCTATGGTTAGTGGAACTATTGAATCTATAACACCTAAGTTAGAAAAATATTTAGATAGTTTTGATACATCAAAATTTTAAATATAATCATCTTTATTAATTCTATCTTTTATAATTTTAGTCAGGTAATAAAATCTACTTATTACCTGATTTTGTTTTAAGTTTAATGCTTTGGCTATTTCATCTAATGTATATGATAATGAATACATTTTTAATATTTCTTTATCGTTAGAGGATATGTCTGATATTTTTAATACTCTTTCATAGAGTTCTTTATAATATTCGTTTTGCTTTGTTTCTTTTTCTTGTTCCATACATGATTGAACATCTGAAAATGTTAATTCTTTTGAATTATCAAATAAATAATAGTCTAATTTTTCATCGTTTAAATAAATTTGTCTAGTTTTATATTTCTTATCTAAAAATTTACACTTATGATTGGATATGCACTTTCTCCAATAATGATAAAAATTCCCGTTATTTTCTTTAAAATTATCTATAGCCATAGCTGTAGCTTGAAACACTAGAAAATTATATTCGGATTCATCATTTGATAAATAATGGTATTTGCTTAGATATTTATTGGCAATTACTTTCATTTCATCAATTAAAAGACCATACAATTTATCTTTGGCTTTTGTATCTCCTTTTTGTGTTT
>CAVFIT010000055.1:2270-18743 GCA_963622735.1 Phocaeicola dorei
ACTAATTCTTCATAATCAATCTTAAGTTTTAAATTTTCTTCCATAAAAAAAGTCCCTTCCTGTTATAAAAGGGAAATTTTTATAAAAAGTTATTTTTTACTTTGTTTAAAATCAACAATATGAGCTAAAAAAATTGCGGCAGATATAGAAGCGTTTAATGAAGTTATAGGACCAGAAATAGGTATTTTACAAATAAAGTCTGAATTTTGTAAGACTAATTTAGAAATACCTCTTCCTTCTGAGCCAACAACTAAACAAATTTTTCCAGAATAATCGATTGAAGTATAATTAGATTTGCCATAGCCATCACTTGAGACAATCCAATAACCTTCTTTTTTGAGCTGAGTTATTGTTTGATTTAAATTAGTTACTCTAATTATATCTACAAATTCTTCTGCTCCTGTAGCGACTTTACTTACTGTAGGTGTCATTTGAACTTGTCTATTTTTAGAAATAATAATTCCATCTACGTTAAAACATGATGATGTTCTAATAATAGATCCAAAATTAACAGGATCTTCAATTCCATCTAATAATACAACAATTGATTCTACTTTATTTTTTACTTTTGATAAGAAATCTTCTAATTCAACATATGAAAATTCCTTAAGATAGCAAACTACACCTTGATGATTTTGATTTTTTGTTAAACTATTTAGTTCACTAACTGGAACTAATTTATAATTAACTCCCCTTTTTTGACAAAGAGTAGAAAATTTTGAATCGTTTATTGTATTAGAAATCAATACCTTCTCAATTTTTCTAGAACCATTAAGACAACTTAGGACTGGATTTCTACCATAAATTAAATCTGACATTTACTACTCCTTTCTCATATTAACATTTATATTTTTATTCTCAAAATGTGGGAATTTATTATAGTTTTCTAAAATTTTATATTAATTTATTCATTTTTTATCCATATTTTACTAATTAAATTCTAATTAGTAAGAATATTTGTTTTTTAATACATTTTTATCAATTTATTCTTGATAAATTTAGAGTAAAAATAGATAGAAAATAAGTAATTATAATAGACCTTTTTGCATTAATTTATTTCTATATATGTCTGATGTAGCAAAATCTTTATTAGCTCTTGCATCCATATATGCTTTATAATTTTGTTTATCTTCTTCATTGATTTGGACTACGTTTAATTTAATTCCTAAAACATCAATCATTTTAACATAAGTATTATAACAATTAGATAATTCTGAAATAGGTGTATTTAAATTACGTAATAATTGATTAGATTTTTTGACAATTCTATCCAATACAGTAACTGCGTTAGGGACATTTAAATCATCACTAAGATAATCTAAAAATTCTTGATAACTATCTTGATCAAAACTGGAATCAAATTTTTGATTTTGTAATTCTACTCTACTAATTAACTTGTTTAATAAATTTTGATATTTATCAATTTCAGCTTTACTTGTTTCCATAGCTTCTAAAGTGAAATTAATAGGTGAACGATAATACGTAGTGGAAATTAAATATCTAATGACATTTCCACCATATTTATCTATTGCATCTTTAGCAAGTACTACATTACCTAAGGATTTAGACATTTTTTGATTATCAACATTAATAAATCCTACGTGCATCCAAATATTAGCAAGTCTAGTATTAGCATAGGCGTATTGTTGTGCCATTTCGTTTTCATGATGAGGGAATTTTAAATCAAATCCACCACCATGAATATCAATAATAGGTGAATTAAAATAAGAATTAATCATTACACAGCATTCAGTATGCCAACCTGGTCTACCTAAACCAATCTTAGTATCAAATTTAATACCATCATCATCAGTTAATTTCCATAAAGCAAAATCTAAAGGTGAATGCTTGTTATCATTAACTGCGATTCTATTACCAGCTTGTAAATCATCTATTTTCATTTTAGATAATAAACCATAGTTAGGATCTTTTAATACATCAAAATAAATATCACCATTACTAGCTTTATAAGCATAACCTTTATCCATTATTGTATAAATAAAATCAGCGATTTCAGGAATATAATTAGAAACACGAGGATGATAATCTAAAGGAAGAATATTTAATTTATCTAATAATTCTTCATATGCAGCAATATAAAAATCAGACACTTCTTTTTCAGTTTTATGTTCTTCGATTGCTTTTTTAATTATCTTATCATCAATATCAGTGTAATTAGAAACCATTTTAACTTTATATCCTAAAGCACGTAATACTCTATTTAATAAATCAAAAGTAACTACAGGTCTCATGTTACCAATATGAGCGTAATTATAAACTGTAGGACCACAATAATATATACTTACTTCACCTTGTTTTAATGGAACAAGATCCACTTTTTTACCTAAATATGTATCATATAATCTTACTGTTTTTAATTCCATAATTATCTTCTTTCTAATTATCTTTTTCTTGATTTGAATCAAAATGATCTTTTAAGGATTGAACCTTATATAAATTATAGTATATTCCGCCTTTTTTAATCAATTCACTATGACTACCTGCTTCAACTATTTTTCCTTTATCTACAACATAAATTACATCTGCTTTTTTGATAGTAGATAAACGATGGGCAATCATTACCATAGTGCCAATAGTTTTAATCTTTTCTAATGAAGATTGTATTATTGATTCAGTTTGAGTATCAATATTTGATGTAGCTTCATCTAGAATAATTAATTTAGGCTCACTATAAACAACTCTTGCAAATGAAATAAGTTGTCTTTGACCTGCAGAGAAGTTATTTCCTGATTCTTTTACTTCACTATTATATTTTTTGTCTAAACTTTCAATAAATGTATTAGCGCCAACAAATTCACAAGATTGTTTAATTTTATTTAAATCGTAATTATCTTCTAAGGCTATATTAAATGCTAAATCACCAGAGAACAAGAATACATCTTGTAACATTTCACCTACATTTTTTCTTAAACTAGATAAGGTTATATCTTTAATAGGTATATCATCAATTAATATCTCACCTTTTTGAATATCGTAATTTCTAACTATTAAGTTAATAATAGTGGATTTACCAGCTCCTGTTTGACCAACAAAAGCAGCAGATTGGCCTGGTTGGATAGTAAAACTCACATCATCTAATATCCAATCTTGTTTATCGTTATATTTAAAATATACGTGTCTAAATTCAATTTTACCTTTTATTGATTTTATATCTTTTGCATCTTTACTATCTTGAATTGAAGGAACAATATCTAAAACTAAAAATACTCTTTCTGCTCCAGTCAAGGCTTGTTGAATTCTATTAAATTGGTTAGCGATAGTTTGAATAGGATTAAATAAATATCCTATATATTGATAAAAACCAAATAAAATTGATATTCCATTAACCCCAATTCCACCAACAATAGAGTTAGTTTGTATCAAGTAAAAACCATAAACAAAACACACTAATATTGTCATAATATAAATAAAATAAATTAAAGGTCTATAAATAGAAAACACTTTTAATGAATCTAAGTCTGTTTGCTTTAATTTCTTTGAAATATTAGAAAATTCATCATATTTTCTTTCTTGTTGATTGAATATTTGAATTGTATCCATTCCAGATAAGTTTTCTGATAAGAAAGAATTCATTCTAGAAAATGTATTTCTATATATTCTGTGTTTCTTTTTAGAAACACTAGAAAAATATAAAGATAATATAAATATTAGGATCATGAAAGCAGTAGTAACTAAAGCTAAATGCCACTCTAAGATAAATATAGAAATAAAATAGAATATTAAATATAGACAGTTAATAATGAAAGTGGATAATACATCACTAAAAAAAGTCATGATGGTATTAACATCATTGGTAGCTCTAGTTACCCACTTACCAACAGGCTTTGATTGTAACTGTAAAATAGACAAATTTAAAATATGATTATAAACATCATTTCTTAAATCGTAAATAATATCGTTAGCAAGTATTTGAATAGTAATAGAACTAATAAATGCTGTTGCGGATTGAATAAATAAGCACAAAGCATAAATACCACCTAAAATATAGGCTTTATTTACATCTATAGGATTAATTTGTAATACGTTAACTAATTCTACATTTATAAATACTTCTAAAGCTGAACAGATAGCTGTAACAATTGATAAAAGTAAAGCGAGAATAAACTTAAGACGATAATTTTTAAGATAAGAGAATATTCGTTTTAGAATATCGGTAGTTTTCATCTCAAGGTTATCAGATGCTTGATCAAGATATTCTTCCATCGTTAAATCCACTTTCTAACTGTTGTAAATCAACAGTTTGCTTATATTGAGGGCAATTTTTAACTAATGAGTTATGATCACCTACTCCAACAATCTTACCTTCACTCATTACAATAATGCAGTCTAAATTTTCTACTACACTTACTCTACTAGAAATAATGATAGTAGTCATATCTTTTCTAACACGTTTAATATTTGCTAGTATTTGCTTTTCTGTTTCAGAATCAACAGCAGATACTGAATCATCTAAAATTAAAATGTTAGGATTTTTAGCTTGAGCTCTTGCAATAGATACACGTTGTTTTTGTCCACCACTTAATGAAGTACCTTTTTCACCAATAATAGTCTTATATCCTTCTTTAAATGATTTAATTGAATTATCTATACATGCAAATTTAGCAACAGCTTCTATACTTTTATCATCCATATTATCATCTTTAAAGGCGATGTTATTTTTAATTAAATCCGAGAACAAAAATGTGTTTTGAGAAACATAACCAATTTTATCTCTAATAACAGAGGAAGGAATCTCATTTATATCGATGCCATCAAAAAACAATTTATCATTTTCTACATTGTAAATTTTTAGTAAAACCTTAACTAAAGTAGATTTACCACTACCTGTAGGGCCGACTATTCCAACATTTTGACCTTGTTTAATATGCAAATTAATATGCTCAAGAATACTTGTAGGAGAATCAGGATAAGAGAAATTAAAGTCTTTAAATATAATATCTCCGCTAATTTTAGCGCCTTTTGTATTTTCTTTAACATCTTTTAATTCGGATTTAGTATCTAAAAACTTAGTAATAATTTTTAAAGATGCTTTACCTCTAGATCCAATTAAAATAACTTGGGCTATAGCCATAAAAGGCCAAATAGCAGAGCTTAAATAACCAATAAATGTAACTAAATTACCAGCTTTATATTGTGAATTACCACTAACGACATTTACACCTACAAAGATAATAATTACAAATACAGAGTTAATTAATAATTCAATAATAATATCTAAAAATACAGAGTATTTTAAAAAAGCTTTATTTGCATCTTTGTTATTTCTATTTTTAGTAGCAAAATCGCGCATGAATTTAGCTTCTTTTACAAAAGCTTTAATCACACTTATTCCACCAAAAGATTCTTGAGTAAAATCAGAAAGTTTATCAAATGTTCCAAGTTGAGCTTCATATCTAGTAGTCATTCCTTTTTCAACAATTAAACAGGCTACCATTAATAAAGATAATGGAATAAGTGAAAATAAAGTTAATACCCAGTTATTAATAAACATAGCAATAATGACTAATGGAGCCATTACAAACCCATCTATTGTCATAATAAAACCATCAATAAAACAGTCTTTTATTGAATTTAAATCGTTGTTAAATAAAGACATCAAAGACCCAACTTTTTGATCTTTATAATATGCTACAGATAAGTTTTCAGCATGTAAAAACATTTCTTGTCGCATATCAAATTCAACATTAACTCCTAATTTAAATAGGGCAAGTCTCCACCCCATTCTACCTAAAAACATTCCTGTAGCAATTAATGTCAAACTAACTACAAAAAACAAAAAACCATTTGGATCAAATAGACTTCTAGAGTAGAATTCTTTAAATAATTCCCCTGTAGATTTATTTGTATCTGAAAAAATATTAACTACATTACCTATTAAAGGAGATATAAAAATTTGAATCACATCTACTAAAACTAGACATAATAAACCTAAAAAGATATATAAGAAATACTTTTTATAATATTTATTTACATACTTTCCAAAAATCATACTACCTCAATTTCTTGTCCTTATTATACTAGTTTAATACTTTAGATATGTTATTGCTAGTTAATTGCTTAATCAATTACTTCTGCATCAATATCGTAAACACCAGCGTTAATAACTTTAACTTTTACAATGTCACCTTCATGTAATTCTTCTTTTGAATACACATAAATTTGACCATCAATATCATCAGGTGCATATAAATCGCATATACCTGAATAACAAAAATTCTTTTCATCATAAGATGTAATTAATACATCCATTTCTTGGTTTAATCTTGCCTTATTTAAATTATAAGAAATACCTTGTTGTAATTTCATTACTTTGTTGTATCTAGCAGTTTTGATCTTTGCAGGTATTTGATCTTTTGCAAAATAACCTTTTGTTCCTTCTTCTTTAGAATATTTAAAAACCCCTAAATGATCGAAAGGATATTTACTAATAAATGAACATAAATCTTCAATATCTTCATCAGTTTCACCTGGATAACCTACAATTAATGTAGTTCTAATAACTGAGTTAGGAACTTCTCTTAACTTTTTATATAAATTTTCTAATAATTGTCTATCTCCATGTCTTCCCATATTTTTTAAAACATTATTAGATGTATGTTGAATTGGTACATCAAAATAAGGAGTTAAACGTGGATTATCTTTATATAATTGAATAAATTCATCTGTGATTTCATCAGGATATAAATATAATAATCTGATGAATTTAAAATTGTATTTTAAGGCTTCTTTTAATACATCACATATTGTTAATTTTTTATCTTTAAAATCTAAGCCATATTTAGAAGTATCTTGAGAAATGATAATTAATTCTTGTACACCATCATCTGCAAACTTTTTGATTTGTCTTTGTAAAGAATCAAATGGAAAAGAATGAAAATATCCTCTAATTAAAGGAATGGCACAAAAGTTACAAAAATTATTACATCCATCAGAAATTTGTAAATATGCTTGATAAGAAGGAGTTGTAATAATTCTTTGTTCTCTATCAATATTACCATCTAATTTTTTATCTTTTATAACTTGTTGTAACTTTTCTCCAAAATGAGGATAATCTTTAATTCTTACAAATAGATCAACTTCAGGAATATCTTTTACTAATTGATCATAATATCTTTCAACTAAGCAGCCTATAACAACAGTAATTTTCTTATATTTTAATGTTTCAAAAATAGTATCTAATGCTTCTTTTTTAGCAGATTCAATAAACCCGCATGTATTAACTACAATAATATCTGCTAAATTAGGGTCAGAAACAATATTAAATTCATTTCTAGCAAAATATGATAAAACTTCTTCTGAGTCTACTTTATTTTTAGCACATCCAAGTGATATTAATCCAACATTCATTCTTACTTACTCCTTTTAATATTTAATTACAGAACCATCTTGATTATAAATATCAATGATAGTTCCCCCACCTAAGCATCTTTCGTTTTCATCATAAAAAACACAAACTTGCCCTTTAGCGATATATTTATATTTATTGTAATAAACATAGGCTTCATCTTTAGAAATATATTCAACTTCAACTTTCATATCTTGTCCTCTATATCTAAATTTAGCAAGACAAGAAAATCTAGAATGAGGAATATTGTTACTAATAAGATTTACTCTAGTTAATCTACACTTATATGAATACATATAAGGGTTATCTTCTTGAGCTACATATAAAATGTTTTTGCTAACATCTTTACCTACAACAAAGAAAGGCTCAGATTTATAGCCTACTAACCCACCTATATTTAAACCTCTATGTTGACCAACTGTATAATATAAAACACCATCATGTCTTCCTATTACTTTATTTGAAACAATATCAACAATATCACCAGGTTTACTAGGTAAATAGTTTTCTAAGAATTGCTTAAACCTTCTTTCACCTATAAAACAAACTCCAGTTGAATCTTTTTTCTTAGCGATTTTAAGATTTAATTTATCTGCGATTTCTCTTACTTCTGGTTTAGAAATATCTCCTAAAGGAAATAAACATGAACAAAGTTGTTCATATGTGATTTCTGCTAAAAAATATGTCTGATCTTTGTTTTTATCAGCAGCTTTAAAAAGCATATTAGTTCCATCTTCACTAACGATTTTTTTAGCATAATGCCCCATAGCAATATAGTCATATCCATGTTCATATGCGTATTTTCTAAAAGAATCAAATTTAATATATCTATTACAAAAAACATCAGGGTTTGGAGTTCTACCACACTTATATTCTTCTAAAAAGTATGTAAAAACTTTATCCCAGTACTCTTCAATAAAATCTACTCTTTCAATGGGTATACCTATTTGTTTAGCTGTAATTAGTGCATCATCATAATCTAATTCTTGAGAACATTTAGATCCACTTAATGTAGGATTTCCGTTAATATCATTATTAGCAATTGAATCCCAATTACGCATAAAACATCCAGTTACATCATAACCTTGTTGCTTTAATAGATAACCACTAACAGCAGAATCAACTCCTCCTGATAATCCTAATAATACTTTTTTACTCATGATAATTTAATTCCTTTGAATCTAGAATAACAGTAAATGGTCCATCATTTACTAATTCAACTTTCATATCAGCTTGGAAAACTCCAAAGCGTGTCTTTTCATATTTTTCTTTTAATGTAGTAGCAAAATAATTATATAAATCTCTTGCTAAATCACTTTTCATACAGTATTCAAAACTAGGTCTATTACCTTTTGATAAGTTAGCGTATAAAGTGAATTGAGAAACAGCTAAGATTTCCCCATTAAAACTATCTATACTTAAATTTGTTTTACCATTTTCATCTTCAAATATTCTAAGTTTTAATAATTTATCGATCATTTTATCAACTATTTGCTTATTATCTTCATTAGTAAAAGACACCAATAACACTTCACCTTTTGAAATTGAAGAAATTAGTTTTGAATCAATAGTTAGATTAGCTTTTAATACCCTTTGAATTACAATTTTCATACTAAATAATTCTATCACTTAAACAAAATAATTTGAATATTATATAAATATTATTATGTAAATATAGATATTTGCATATGGTATAATTACTTTGTATGAATAAACCTCTACCATATAGAATGCGTCCATCTAAATTAGAAAACATCATTGGTCAAGAACAAATTGTTGGACCTAATGGTTTTTTTACTAATTTAGTAAAAAATCAGATGTTAGTATCAACAATATTATATGGACCTCCAGGAACTGGAAAAACCACAATTGCTCAAGCATTTTGTAATTCAATGGATGTTCATTATATAAAATTAAACGCTACAATCTCTACTAAACAAGATTTAATTAAGGCTTTTGAAGAAGCTAAATTTTATAAAGATACAATTTTAATTATTGATGAAATTCATCGTCTTAATAAAGATAAACAAGATTTATTGTTACCTAAGTTAGAAGATGGTTCTATTTATTTAATAGGGGCAACAACAGCTAATCCAATGTTAGCAATTAATCCTGCTATTAGATCTAGGACTCATTTACTTGAAGTAAAACCTTTAAATTCTGATCAAGTTTTAATAGGCTTACAAAAAGCAGTTACTTCTTTAGAAGGTTTAAATAATTCTAGACAATTTGATATAGAAGCTTTAAAAGTAATTGCTAGAACTAGTGGTGGGGATTTGCGTTATGCTTATAATTTACTAGAAGCTACATCACTATCTTTTACAAAAGACCATTTAATAACAAAAGAGGATGTAATTAGTATTAATTCTATTCCTAATTACTATGCTGATAAAGATGAAAATGAGCATTATGATACTCTTTCAGCTTTTCAAAAATCTATAAGAGGTTCCCAAGTAGATGCTGCTTTATATTATCTTGGTAAATTAATAACTGCTAACGATTTAGAAGGAATAATTAGACGTTTATTAGTTATAGCTTATGAAGATATAGGTTTAGGAAATCCTCAAGCAGTTGATAGATGTTTAAATGCGTGTAATGTTGCTAGAGAAGTAGGTTTTCCTGAAGCGAGTATCCCGCTTAGTGTAACTGTAGTAGATTTAGCTTTATCACCTAAATCTAGATCTGCATGTGATGGAATAGAAAAAGTATTATCAACAATAAATGATTATCCTACTCAAGTAAGAGACTATTTAAAATACACTCCAGTAAATACAAAACAAGAGGATAAATATCCTTATTCAAGACCAGATTTATGGAAATATATTCAATATATGCCCCAAGGGTTAGAAGATACAAAATTTTATAAACCATCTACTAGTGGAAATTATGAAAAATCTTTAAATCTTAATTATCAAGAATTAGAAAAAATTAAACGTTCTACTTCTATAAAAGATTTACTAAAATCAAAGAAAAATTAAAACCCTAAGTCTGTTAATTTGACCTAGGGTTTTATTATAAAAATAATATTTAATTCTCACATAAAATTGATATTAATTCCAAATTCTACTAAATTTAGTATTTTTTGGAGTTGGTTCTATACTTATATAGATCGTATAGGAAAAGCGTATACTTGAGATGCAATTCTATACGCTTCATTTGAGCAGCATATTATACATTGGCCTGCAATATTATATTTAGTGTTAGCTAATTGTTTAAAACCTTTTATATCATTAATACCATATTGAACGCCTGATTTTGCTTCAATTAGATATAAGTTTCCATCTTTTAGAATAATAAAATCTATTTCATTTTGGTTATTATCTCTATAATAGAATATATGTAAATCAGTTGCGTGATTTATATATGTTTTCTTTATCTCATTAAATATATAGGTCTCAATAATTCTACCTTTAAAAGAAGACATCTTTAGTGTTTGAGGAGTATCTATTCCTATTAAATAGCATGCTAATCCAGTATCAGACATATAAATTTTTTTAGATTTTACAATTCTTTTATTAATAGAATCTTCGTAATATGGTTCAAGAATAGTAATTAAATTACTCGCTAGTAAAATATTTAACCATGAAGTTGAAGTTTTATTATCTATACCTACAACTTTAGCAATATTGTTAGCGTTATATTCTTCCCCTGTATAAGAAGCTACTACTCTAATAAAGTTCTCAAATCTACGTAAATCTTTAATATTAATTAATTCGGATACATCTTTTTCAATATAAGTTTTTAAATAATTAGAATAAAAATTTTTAATTGGTTTATTTTCTATTTCCCATCTAGCAGGATAAAATCCTCTAATAATAGAGATATATAAATTGTCATCAGTTAATGATCTCTTATTTGATTTTTCCATTAATTTATCATTATTGACTATGAATTCATCTTCAGTCCAATTATTAATTTCAGCCTGGCTAAGAGGCTCCATCTCTATAATTCCAACACGTCCTGATAATGATTCACTAACTCCTTTCATCAAATTGAATTTTTGACTGCCAGTTAAAATATACATTCCGTTAGCTTTGGAAGATCCTTTTTCTTTACGAACTTTATTTACTATATTTTCTATTTCAATAAAAAGTTCTTTTGCTCTTTGTATTTCATCAATTATTACAGGATAGTGTAAATCTTCTATAAATTGTTTAGGATTATTTTTAGCCTTTGCTAAAAGATTAGTGTCATCAAAAGAAATATATTTATATCCCTTATTTTCAAAATAGGAAACTAGTGTTGATTTGCCAACTTGTCTTGCCCCAGTTATTAATGTTACAGGATAATCGTTTGTAGATTCGATAACAGCATTTAATATAGTTCTTTTGTAGATCATGCTTATATAACTCCTATAATGATTATACTTGTTTTCAATTCCAAATTCTACTAAATTTAGTATTTTTTGGAGTTGATATAACACTTATAGAATCTTTGTTCTCGAAATTAATTTAACTTATTTTTTCCTAGTAATTGAAAATAATTTTTATTAAAAAATTTTTATGAAAATTTTAAAATTGATTTTTGATAATTCAAAAAAATAATTTAATATTAAACTATCTAATTAATTCTTAATAAAGCACTATTAAAGGCTATAATTAAGCCTTTTTTAAATAAGGATTTTCTTAGTTGAAAAAACTTGATATTACTAAAAATCTACTAGTGATTTTGAAACAATTTTCATGCGTTTTTAGCAGCATATTCATATGTAAAATTCAAGAGTTTATTTTAAAAATTTTTAGTGTTAATATTTATCTACGCTCGTTATGAGTTAAAAGTTAGAGGTGTTATTTCAAATGAATATTTGTGGTCTTCAAAAAGTCTCATTACTTGATTATCCAGGACTAATTTGTTGCACAATATTTACTAGAGGTTGCAACTTTTGTTGTCCATATTGTCAAAATAGTGGCTTAGTTATTCCATCTAAATACGATCCGTTATTAGATGAAAACCAAGTATTAGATTTTCTTAAATCTAGGGTTGGAAAACTAGATGCAGTCACTATATCAGGAGGAGAACCTACCTTACAAAAAGACTTAGAATCTTTTATCAAGAAAATAAAAGATATGGGTTATTTAGTAAAGTTAGATACCAATGGTTATAATCCTGATATCTTAAAAAATTTAGTGAATAAAAAACTTATTGACTATGTTAGTATGGATATTAAAAATTCACCCTTTAAATTCTCTTTAACAACAAGCGTCAATAATTTGGATATATCAAGAATAAAACAATCCATTGATTTTCTTATTAGCTCTAATCTTGATTTTGAATTTAGAACTACTTTAATTAAACAATATCATAGCTTAGATGATGTTAAAGATATTGCTTTATTTATTAAAGGTTGTAAAAAGTACTATTTACAAAACTTTAAAGATTCTAGCAGGGTTATTAAGCAAGGTTTAAGTGGATTTACCGATCTAGAAATAGAACTATTTAAAAAAGAATTTATTAAATATGGAACACCATGTTTAATAAGAGGAAAAGAGTAAAGAAAGGAATAAAATTATGTACAGTGTTAAAAAAAGAGATGGTCAAATCGTAGATTTTGATATCGAAAAAATTGTTAAAGCTATTACTAACGCTTTTAAATCAGTTAATAGACAATATAATGATTCTCAAATTAGATTAATTGCCTTACAAGTTACTTCTGATTTTGAACCTAAGATTAAAAACGATATTATTACAATTGAAGACATTCAAGACTCAGTTGAAAAGGTCTTATCTAATGCAGGTTTTTCAGATGTCGCTAAACATTATATTCTTTATAGAAAGAATCATGAAAATTTAAGAAGAATGAAAAATACTGTCCTTGACTATAAAAAATTAGTCGATGGTTATGTTAAAAACTTAGACTGGAGAGTTAAAGAAAATTCTACAGTTACATATTCTATTGGTGGTTTAATCTTATCTAACTCTGGTGCAATTACTGCTAACTACTGGTTATCGGAAATCTATGATGATGAAATCGCTAGTATGCATAGAGATGCTTTATTCCATTTACATGATTTATCAATGTTATCTGGCTATTGTGCTGGTTGGTCTTTAAAACAACTTTTATTAGAAGGACTTGGTGGAGTTAGTGGTAAAATTACTTCAGCTCCTGCAAAACACTTATCTGTTTTATGTAATCAAATGGTCAATTTCCTTGGTATTATGCAAAATGAATGGGCTGGTGCTCAAGCTTTCTCAAGTTTTGATACTTATCTTGCTCCTTTTGTTAAAATTGATAACCTTTCTTATAAAGAAGTTAAAAAATGTATTGAATCATTTGTATTTGGCGTAAATATTCCTTGTAGATGGGGTACTCAAGCACCATTTTCTAATATTACATTAGACTGGACAGTACCTGATGACTTAGCTGAACAATATTGTATTATTGGTGGTAAGTATGCCGATTTTAAATACAAAGATTGTAAAAAAGAAATGGATATGGTTAACAAGGCCTTTATTGAAACTATGATTGAAGGTGATGCTAATGGACGTGGATTCCAATACCCTATTCCAACATATTCAATTACAAAAGAATTTGACTGGTCAGATACAGAAAATAATAAGCTCTTATTTGAAATGACAGCTAAATATGGTACTCCTTATTTTTCAAACTATGTTAATTCAGATATGAAACCTTCTGATATTAGATCTATGTGTTGTAGATTAAGATTAGACTTAAGAGAATTAAGAAAGAAAACTGGTGGCTTTTTTGGTTCAGGTGAATCTACTGGTTCAGTTGGTGTTGTCACTTTAAACTTACCTAGAATAGCTTATTTATCCTCATCTAAAGAAGATTTTTATAATCAATTAGATCATGTCATGGATGTCGCTGCTAGATCATTAAAAATTAAAAGATCAGTTATTTCTAAACTATTAGATGCTGGTTTATATCCATATACAAAGCACTATTTAGGAACATTTAATAATCACTTCTCTACTATTGGTTTAGTCGGTATGAATGAAGCTTGTTTAAACGCTAATTGGATTAAAGCTGATTTAACTCATACAAACGCTCAAGAATTTGCTGAAGAATGTTTAACTCATATGAGAGATAGATTAATTAGCTATCAACAACAATATGGTGATTTATATAACTTAGAAGCTACACCTGCTGAATCTACATCTTATAGACTTGCTAAACACGATGTTGAAAGATATCCTGATATCATTACATCTGGTACTAAACAAGAACCTTATTATACTAACTCTTCTAACTTACCTGTTGGTTATACAGATGATATTTTCCAAGCTCTTGATATACAAGATAAATTACAAGTTTTATATACATCTGGTACAGTTTTCCACACATTCTTAGGTGAAAAATTACCTTCATGGAAGTCCGCTATGAACTTAGTAAGAAAGATTTCTGACAATTACAAATTACCATATTATACAATTTCCCCTGTATATTCAGTTTGTAAAACTCATGGTTATTTAGCTGGTGAACAATTTGTATGTCCTAAGTGTAATCAACCTGCTGAAGTATATTCAAGAATTACTGGTTATTATCGTCCTGTTAAAAACTGGAACGTTGGTAAAGCTAGAGAATATGTAGAAAGAAAGACATATGATATTAAAGAAGATAGTATCATTCCTGATCAAAAATCATGTGAAAATACAACTAGTAATGAATCTACATCTAATCAAGTAAATATTGATTCTTCTACAACATATGAATATTTATTATTTACTACCCCTACATGTACTAACTGTAAAATGATTAAGAAAATGTTAGAAGATGCAGGTATTAAGTACACATTAGTTGATGCAACACAAAATCAAGACTTAGTTGAAAAATATAATATCGATAAAGCTCCTACATTAATTGTTGTTTCTAATAAAGATAACTCTACTCAAATCATATCTGATATGAACACTATGGTATCTTTAATTAGACAAGGATTATAAAATCAATTTTAAAAGGTAACTAGATTAATAGTTGCCTTTTTGTGTGTGACGGGTATGTCATATATCTAAATGGTGAAAGTCATAAATAGAAATGTCGTTATAACTACATAGTGAAACTTAAGTCTATTATCGTGAGGTCTTGGAGATTTGAAGAAATTTAAAGTCGAAAAAGGTTTACTCCAAGAAGTCAGCAAAAGCCATAGTAGTCGAAAGATGAAGGGTGGAATAAGAAAACTTGGTATTCCTACTATTATTGATAGAATTGTTCAATAAGCTATCGTTCAAAAATTAACACCGATATTTGAATCTACATTTAGTGAATACTCATATGGATTTAGACCAAATAGAAGATGTTAAGATGCAATCGATAGAACACTTTTCTTATTAATTAATAATGCTAAATTGAATATGTAAAAAAATTGATAACTAAAAATTTAAATTATGCTTATTTTTAAATTAGAACGTAAACCCAATAAAGAAAGGGCCAAATTGGCTTTTTAAAAATAAATATAATATGCCATTTTGGCATAAAGAGAACTAGTAAAATATATGCCATTATGATATGATTATTACGAAGGTGATATATATGGAACTAAAAGAATTAAGAATTGAAAAAGGATTGACTCAAAGTCAATGCGCAAATTTTTTAGGTATTCCACTTAGAACATATAGCCGTTATGAAAATGATGAGAATAAAAAGAATTCTATTAAATATCAATTTATGATGGATAAATTAAGTAAATATGGTTTTATTGATGAGGAACATGGAGTTTTAACATTAGAACAAATAAAAAATACTTGTACTAATGTTTTTAAAAATTATGATGTTGATTTTTGCTATTTATTTGGATCATATTCTAAACGTAAAGCAAACGAAAAAAGTGATGTTGATTTACTTATATCTACAAATATTACTGGGATAAAATTCTTTGGCCTTGTTGAAGAATTAAGAGAAAATTTAAAGAAAAAAGTTGATTTAGTTGATATTCATCAACTTAATAATAATGAGGCCTTGATT
The DNA here is from genome assembly GCA_963622735.1 of Phocaeicola dorei. Taxonomy (GTDB): domain Bacteria; phylum Bacillota_I; class Bacilli_A; order RFN20; family CAG-288; genus Scatoplasma. The sequence continues at coordinate 18,557 of CAVFIT010000055.1, forward strand.
AAAGAAATATTAAAGGATGGAATTAGAATATATGGACAATAAAAAAGATGATTTCTATTATTTAGATAAGATTTTAACGGATTTAAAGTTTTTGATTGACCATACCTTAAATAAAACAAAAGATGATATAGAAAATGATGAAGTTCTAGTTGATAGTATAATGTTTCGTTTGATTCAAATATCTGAA
>CAVFIT010000056.1:0-10031 GCA_963622735.1 Phocaeicola dorei
AAACAAGTGGTTGCGGCAAAAAAATTAAATAAAAAAATTTCAATTTTTAGAATTGAATATTTAGTTGAATTATTCCTCTTGTAATTAATCTTACTTATTTTTATAAATATTATTATTGCAACTTAAACTTTCAGTATTTTGAAATCATCAGGCAAGTTAACTCAAGTGATTGGACAAGCTGGATAAATACATGACTTTGGCTAATCAAACATTCTAGGGTTTTCTAAAACGTAAGCATATGTCTTTTTGTATAGTAGTTTTTTAATAGGTAATTTTCTATTATCTTTATAATAGTTTCAATTGTTGTATTCTTCCAATGTAAGTTTCTTGATATGTACAATATCAACAATACCCAAGCATTAGAATATTCAACTTCACTTCAAATTAAACATAATATGCCTAAAATAAATGAAATAGAGTTGTAGTCAAAGGATATAAAATATGAAAAAAGGACTGATATTTTATTATCAATCCTATCATTTCTTATATGGTGACCCAGGGGGGACTCGAACCTCCGGCCCACAGCTTAGAAGGCTGTTGCTCTATCCAACTGAGCTACTGGGCCACATTTTTTTGCACCTTAATACGTGCTTAATAATAATATAAAATATATAGATAAAAATCAAGCGTTTTATTTATTTTTTTATAAAAAAAGTTAAAACAGGTGGTTTGAATATATAAAAAATCTTAATAATTAAATTTAGTAAGTCATTTAAGTAGAGAAAATTAGTGATTTATTATATATTATAATAGTTAAATATTTTTTAGGAGAAAAAGATGCAAGATAATAAATATTATTCACAATTATATAAAGAATTTAAGACAATATTTAAAGAAATTAAAAAAGCTGAAAGAATAGTCATATATCGTCATCAAAGTCCTGATTTTGATGCGTTAGGAACTCAAATGGGTTTATATACATATATTAAAAAGTGGTGGCCTGAAAAGGAAGTTCACTATGTAGGTGATTCTTTTAAAGCCTTTATTCCTAGAATTTTTCCTGAACCTGAAGTGTTAGAAGATTCATTTTATGATAAACCATATTTAGCTATCGTAGTTGATACAGCTGATACAAAAAGAGTTGCTGCTTTAAATTTAAAAAATGCTTATCAAGTAATTAAAATGGACCACCATCCTGATGTAGAAGCATATGCTACTATTTCTTGTGTCCATCCAGAAATGTCAGCTGCAAGTGAACTAGTCGCTTTAATGGTTGAAACTTGTGGAGGTAGAAAATATCCTCTTACTAAAGAAGCAGCTGAATTTTTCTTTATTGGTATAGTAGGTGATTCAGGAAGATTTAGATATCCTGAAGTATCAGGTATGACTTTACGATTATCTGCAGATTTACTTGATACAGGAATTAATAAAGAAGAAATCTATTCTAAAATGTATTACACAACAAAAGAAGAATTTTTCTTTAAAAGATTTGTGTATACAAATTATGAAATTAGCCAAGGAGGTACATGCTATTTTGTAATTAAAGATGAGGATTTGAAAAAATATAATCTTGAAGTTGGTGATACTAAACAAGCTATTTCTTTATTTAGAGATGTCGATGGTATTAAAGCTATAGTAAGTGTTACTGAAGATATTAATAAAGGTGAATATAGAGTATCTTTAAGATCTGGTAGTAAGCAGGTTAATAAAGTTGCTAGTATGTTTAATGGTGGGGGCCATTTATTTGCTGCAGGTGCTAGAATTAAAACATTAGATGATTTACCTGCGTTAATTAAAGAAGTTGATAAATTAGAAGAGGTAAATAATTAAATGTTACAATTAAACAATATTTCAATGCAATTTGGTGGAAGAGTATTATTTAAAGAAGTTAATATTGCTTTTAGCGATGGTGAATGCTATGGCATTATTGGTGCTAATGGTGCAGGTAAGTCCACTTTATTAAAAATTATTGATGGTGAATTAGAACCAACATCAGGTAATGTTAGTTTAGATCCTAAACAAAGAATGTCTGTTTTAAAACAAGATCATAACGCTTATGATGAAGTTGAAGTTTTAAGAACTGTTTTACTTGGCCATAAACGCTTAGTAGAAATTATGGATCAAAAAGATGCATTATATGCTAAACCTGATTTTGATGAAAAAGATGGCGAACTTGCTGGGTTACTTGAAAATGAATTTGCTGAATTAAATGGTTGGGATGCTGAATCTGATGCTGAATCATTATTAAATTCAATTGGAGTAGATAAATCTTTTCATCATGTGTTAATGAAAGAACTTGACGCTAGATTAAAAGTTAAAGTTTTACTTGCGCAAGCTTTATTTGGTAATCCTGATATTTTAGTATTAGATGAACCTACAAATAACTTAGATGCTCATACATGTAAATGGTTAGAAGATTATTTAATTGATTTTCCTAATACAATTTTAATTGTTTCTCATGACCGTTATTTTTTAAATAGAGTTTGTACAAGAATTTTAGATGTAGACTATATGCAAATCAATCAGTTTGTTGGTAACTATGATTTCTGGTACTCTTCTAGTCAACTTATTCAACGTCAATTAAAAGATCAAAATAAGAAAAAAGAAGAAAGAATAAAAGAATTAAAAGAATTTATCGCTAGATTCTCAGCTAATGCAAGTAAATCTAAACAAGCTACTTCTAGAAAAAAGGCGTTAGAAAAAATTAATTTAGAAGAATTAAAACCTTCTTCAAGACGTTATCCATATATTGATTTTAAATCTGAATACAATTTAGGAAACGATGTATTAAAATTAACTGATTGTAATATTGAAGGCTTTGTAAAAGATTTAAATATCAATTTAGTAAACACTGATAAAGTTGCTATAATTGCTGATAATTCATTAGCTATTACTAAGTTAATGAATTGCTTAAATAAAAAAGAAGAATTTACTTCTGGTACATATAAATATGGTATTACAATTCATCCTACATATATTCCTTCTTCCTTAGAAGAATTAAATCAATGTGATACTAATTTATTAGAATATTTAAGACCATATGCTAAAGTAAAAACAGATTCTTTTATTAGAAGTTATTTAGGTAGAATGTTATTTGCTGGTGAAGAGGCTATGAAAAATGTTAAGGTCTTATCTGGTGGAGAAAAAGTAAGACTACGTTTTGTAAAAGTAATGCTTGATCCAGGTAATTTAATTTTCTTAGATGATCCAACAAACCATTTGGATTTAGAGTCTATTGAATCTTTAAATAGAGCAATGTCTGAAACTAAATCTGTATTAGTGTTTTCCTCTCATGATAGACAATTAATTAATTCTATTGCTAATAGAATAATTTATATTAAGGCAGATGGAACTTATATTGATAAATACATGTCTTATGATGAATTTGAAGAATATGTATTTAATCAAACAGGTAAATCTATTTAATTGAAGAATAAATAGATTTAATCTTATCTATTGATTGGTTAATAGAATCATTAGATGATGTATCATATTTACATGATTCTACCATTTTACCATTATTATATTTAACCAAGGTGGGAATATAACCATCTTGGTTTTTAAATTCGAATAAACTAACAAAATCATCATAAACACTAGGTTGACTATATTTTAATTCTCTATAATAACTTGATTCAAAGCAATAAATATTTGAATTTAATTTAGAATATTCATATAAAAAATTTGAAAATAAAGATGTACAATCTGCACATTTATCCCAGGTGTAAAAAATAGCTATATTAGAACTGTTTTTAATTTTATAAGATAAATATGAATAAGAATTATAATTTATAGAATCAAATGTAAAACTACCTATAGTAGAATAACTAACATCGTTTAAATAATAGATCTTACTAGATGAAAAAAACTTATGTAAACAAATAGAAAAAGTCTGTTCATCTTTATAAAATTCATTTCCTAGTGGTTGAAGTTTACAATTTATAGAATTATTTTCACTTTTATAATATAAAAAAGTAGGGTAACTAGTTATATTATAAAAACAATTATTGAAATTTGAATCGTCTTTATATTGATCATATACTAATTTATAATCACTTATTTCTATAGCGTAGATTACAAAATGTTCATTGCTTGCTAAAGAAGAAATATAAGATTCTACTTTTTTACAAGTTGAGCAGCTTAAAGAATAAATTAAAACTAAAAAGTTATTTGAAATACTAGGAGTGGTATTTAATAAAGTCACTTTAGAAATAAATTGTTCTGAAGATAATTTTACTAAATTATTGACTGATAAATTATATTGTAAATATTCACTTCCGATATAATTATCTATCTCACTAGTTAAATTACAACTAGTAGTAGAAAATGAAGATAATATAGTAAATGATATAAGTAATTTTCTTAATTTATTCATAATACAAATATAATATATCAAAAAATGAAAAAAGTATTATAAATTTATACAAAAAAACTCTTATAGTTAAATTTCCTATAAGAGTTAAGTGTATAAATTAGAGTTTTAATAATCTAACTGTATCTCTTGCAATCATGATTTCTTCATCTGTAGGGATTACTACCATAGGGATAGAAGAATCTTTACTAGAGATAACACCTTCTTCACCTAAAACAGCTTTTTTAGATGCTCCTTCATCAAGTTTAAGGCCCATAAATTCAGCGCATTCTTCAACAACTTTTGTTCTATAGAATGGAGCGTTTTCACCAATACCAGCAGACCATACAATTAAATCTACTTTACCTAATCTACAAGCATAGCTTGCAATGAATTGAGCAAGTTTTCTAGACCACATAGTAACAGCTAAAATAGCTCTAGGGTTACCTTTATGATATTCTGCTTCAATATCTCTAGTATCGTTTGAAATACCAGAAACACCAAGTAATCCAGATTGTTTATTGAATTCTTGGAATAAATCTTCACTTGTTCTACCAGTTTGAGTACATAAATAGTTCATAACAGAAGGATCTAAATCACCAGTTCTTGTACCCATCATGATACCACCAAGAGGAGTAAGTCCCATACTTGTTAAAACGACTTTACCATCTCTAATAGCGGAAATTGAAGAACCAGATCCAATATGTAATGTGATGATTCTTGTATCTTTTTTATTACCTAAATATTTACTAATAGCGACTTCAGTTAAATATTTATGAGATGTACCATGAGCACCATATCTTCTACATTTATATTTATCATAGTATTCAGGTTTAATAGGGTATAAATAATCAGCAGGTTCCATTGTTTGGTGGAAAGCTGTATCAAATACAGCGACATTACCTACATTAGGTAAGACTTCTTTAAATGCTTTATAACAAATTAAGTGTGGTCCATTATGTAATGGAGCAAGTGGGATTAATTCTCTAATCTTATCTTCTGTATCTTGGTTAAATACTGCTGAATCAGCAAAGTAAGGACCACCTTGAACGATTCTATGACCAACACCTTTAATTTCATCATAGGATTTGATAATTTTTTCATCGATTAAACCATTTAAAACAAGTTTAACGCCTTCACCATGATCTTTTACAGGTAAGATGGTTGTGTGTTTTTTACCATCTAAGCCCTTAATTGTGAAAATAGCATCTTCATGTCCGATTCTTTCTACAATACCTGAGGTGATAGCTTTTTCTTCAGGCATTTCATATAATTTGAATTTAATACTGGATGAACCAGAATTAACAGCCATAATTTTATACATTTGGTTTATTATTCTCCTTTTTTCATATATAATTTTAATTCTTAATAGTAAATTTAGCAATAATTCTTTATAATAAATATGTATCTTATTTAAAAAAGGGGTATTTTGTATGAACTTAGAATGGTTTGATGAGTACTTAATGGGTAACTCTCACACTGCTTTCAAACATTTGGGAGCGCACTTTGTTAAAAATAAAGATGGAAAAGAAGGGGTGGAATTTTTAGTTTATGCCCCTAACGCAAAAGAAATCAATGTCCTAGGTGAGTTTAATGATTTCTCAATTTATGGATCTTTGATGACAAAGATTGATTATAGAGGTTTATTTTATTTATTTGTTGAGGGTGCTAAAAACTATCAAGCCTATAAATTACATATTCTTACTAATAATGGTGAATATCTAGAAAAGTCTGATCCGTTTGCATTTTTTAATGAACTTAGACCTAGTATGTATTCAAGAACATATGATCTTACTGATTTTGTTTTCCACGATAAAGAATATATGGAAAAAATTCAATCTAGATGTTTTGATAAGCCTATGTCCATTTATGAAATGCATCTAGGAAGCTGGATTGGTAAAAATGGTGATAGATTTTATTCTTATGAAGAAATTGCAGATAGATTAATTCCTTATGTAAAAGAAAATTCTTTTACCCATGTTGAATTGATGCCTGTTACTCAATATCCATTTGATGGGTCATGGGGATATCAACCTACAGGTTATTATTCAATCGATTCAAGATATGGTAATCCTAAACAATTAATGTCATTTGTTGATAGATTGCATCAAGCTGGTATAGGTGTCATTTTAGATTTTGTTCCTGTGCATTTTGCTACAGATAATTATGGCTTATCTAGATTTGATGGAACATGTATGTATGAATATGATAATGATAATGAATATTCAGAGTGGGGAACAAAAAACTTTGATTTAGGTAAAGACCCAGTTAGATCATTCCTTATTTCTTCTATATGTTATTTTTTAGAAATATATCATTTTGATGGTGTTAGATTTGATGCAGTTAGTAATATTATTTACTATGGTGGTAATTCTAATAGAGGTGTTAATCAAGGCGCAGTTGATTTTGTAAAACGCGCTAACTGGACAGTACATAATTTTTATCCTAATTGTATGACAATAGCTGAAGATTCTTCTTCCTATGGTGAAGTTACAAAAGGCTTTTCTAATAATGGACTAGGCTTTGATTATAAATGGGATCTTGGCTGGATGAATGATACGTTAAAATATTATAAATTAGATCCAGTTTATAAATCTTATAAGCATAACTTATTAACTTTCTCTATGGCTTATTTTTATTCAGAAAATTTCATATTACCTTTATCTCATGATGAAGTTGTCCATATGAAAGGTTCCATTTTAAATAAGATGTGGGGAAGTTATGAAAATAAGTTCGCCTTAGTTAGAAATTTATATGCATATCAATTTGCTCATCCAGGTAAGAAATTAAATTTTATGGGTAATGAACTTGCTACATGGGATGAATGGTCAGAGAAAAAGTCATTATCGTGGAATTTAAAAGCATATCCTCAACATGATTCAGTCTCTAGATTGTTTAGAGATTTAAATAGAATTTATGTAAACCATAAAGCTATGTATATAAATGAATATAATCCTAAAACATTTAAATGGATTAAAGCTGATGAAGCTAATCAATCTATTTATGCTTTTTATAGAGAAGTTGAAGATGAGGTAATGGTATTTGTATTTAATATGACTTCTAATTTCTATAATGATTATAGAATAGGAGTGCCTTATAAAGGTGAATATGAAGAAATTTTAAATACTGATAAAGATGTTTATGGTGGTTTCAATCAATATAATGGTGTAAAATTAATAGCTGATGATACTTTAGCAGATCATATGTTAAATTCAATTACTATTAAATTAGCTAGTTTTGGGGCTTGTTATTTCAAGCTGACAAAAAAGATTGAATCTAATAATAAAGAAGATAAAAAAGAAAAGAAGACAAGTTCTAAAGTTTCAAAAAAGAAAAAGGAGTTAAACTAAACATGTTATTTGATAACGAAAAAGTATTTGTAAAAGAATTTACATTAAGAGCTCATGAAAAATATGCTCATGATCCTAAACACATGGATCCAATTGAAGCATATGATATTTTAGCTGTTATGGTAAGAGATTATATGACAGTTCAAAAAATGGAATGTCAACAACAAATTGTTAAACAAGATACAAAACAATTAATTTATTTTTCAATGGAATTCTTAGTTGGTAAATTACTTGCTTGTAATATGGTAAATTTAGGTATTTATAATACTGTTGAAAAAGGTTTATCAAAATTAGGAATCGATTTAAAAACATTGATTGATCAAGAACCAGATGCTGGTTTAGGTAATGGTGGCTTAGGTAGATTAGCTGCTTGCTTTTTAGATTCAATTGCTAGTAATGGTGTTGTTGGTCATGGTAACTGTATTAGATATGATTATGGCTTTTTTAGACAAAAAATCAATAAATATGGATGCCAAGAAGAATTACCTGATCAATGGTTAATTAATGGCTGTCCTTGGGAAATAAGAAAACCTCAACTTGCTCAAAAAATTAAATTCTATGGTCAAGAAGAAACATATAAAGATGAAGATGGAAATATTAAAAGAAGAACTATCAATTCTTTAAATGTTTTAGCTATTCCTTGTGATGTTTCAATTCCTGGTTATAAAAATGGAGTTGTTAATGCATTAAGATTATGGACAGCTGAACCTTGCATTGATGATTTACCTGAAGGCACTTCCTTTAATGATTATCTACAATTTGTTAGAAATATTACTTATGGATTATATCCTGATGATAGAACTGAACAAGGTAAACTTTTACGTTTAAGACAACAATATTTCTTAGTTTCTGCTGGTTTACAATCTACTTTAGCTTATCATTATTCTGTTTATCATACATTTGATAACTTACCTGATCACTATGTATTCCATTTAAATGATACTCATCCTATTATGGCTATACCTGAATTAATGCGTTTATTAATGGATGAACATGGTTATTCATGGGATAAAGCATATTCTATTTGTCAAAGATGCTTCGCATTTACTAACCACACAGTTATGCCTGAAGCTTTAGAAAAATGGCCTTGTAATTATATTTCTAATTTATTCCCTAGAGTTTATATGATTATCGAAGAAATAAATAGAAGATTATTAATTTCTTATAGAGAAAATAATGTTCCTCAAGAACAAATTGACAATGATATTATCATTAAAGATGGCAGTATTAGAATGTGTCAATTAGCAATTAATGTATGTTTTTCTGTTAATGGTGTCGCTTCATTACATACAGAGATTTTAAAAGCTCAAACTTTTAAAGATTTATATACAATGTATCCTGCTAAATTCAACAATAAGACAAATGGTATCTCTCATAGAAGATTCTTAGTTACAGCTAACCCTGAATTATCTAAGTTAATTTCTTCTTTAATTGGTGATAATTGGGTACTTGATCCTGAAAATGAATTAAAGAAATTAATGGCTTATGTTGATGATAAGAAAGTCTTAAAGAAATTAAACGATATTAAAAAGCATAATAAAGTCTTATTAAAAGAATTAATTGAAAAAGAAAATGGTATTACAATTGATACTAATTCTATAGTTGACTCTCAAATTAAAAGATTACATGCTTATAAAAGACAATTACTTAATATTTTAAGAGTTATCTATTTAGCTCAAAAGATTAAAAATGATCCTTCATTTAAGATGACTCCTCATACATATATTTTTGGTGCTAAAGCTGCTCCAAGTTACACACTTGCTAAAAAGATTATTGAATTAATTAATGCAGTTAGTAAATATGTTAATAACGATAAGAAAATATCTAAATATATTAAAGTAGTCTTTATTGAAAACTACAATGTATCTAAAGCTCAAGTTATTATCCCTGCAAGTGATATTTCTGAACAAATTTCCTTAGCTGGTAAAGAAGCTAGTGGTACTTCTAATATGAAATTTATGATGAATGGAGCTATTACACTTGGTACTTTAGATGGTGCTAATGTTGAAATCTCTAAATTAGCTGGTGAAGGTAATTCTGTAATCTTTGGTCTTAAAGAAGATGAAGTTAATAAGATTAAATATGAAAATAGTTATAACCCTTGGGATATTTATAACTCAGATGAAGATATTAGACGTGTAATGGATTCTTTAATTGATGGTACATTTGATCCTGATTACAATAGATTTAGAATGGTTTATGATGAAATTATGTATCATCATGATGAATACTTTGTCTTAAAAGACTTCTATTCTTATATTGAAGCTTCTAATAAGATTGATAGCATGTATGAAGATAGATTAGACTGGGCAAGAAAGTGCTTAATTAATATCGCTAACTCAGGTTATTTCTCTTCAGATAGAACTATTAAAGAATATACAGACCAAATT
>CAVFIT010000057.1:0-4819 GCA_963622735.1 Phocaeicola dorei
CCATAATATAAGTAAGGGAGATATATCTAAGAAAAAAGCAATTTTATTTTTAAAGCAACACACATATCTAATATATATTGTTTGTCTTATTCCATTAATTATTACTAATATTTATTTGCATAAATCATTAATTGCATCAAATCCAGAAGATTTGTTTATTCACCGCTATTTTGCAGGCCATGGTATTTATGTAAATATATTAATTTTATTCTTTGGTATGCTTTTAGCTAATTCACTTAAAAATATATTTAATAAATTTCCTGTCGAACTCAATATCTTTCTAAAAGCTCTGTTTTTTGGTATTGGTTGTTTTCTTATATATGTATATTATTGTGAAATAGACTTTATTTTAAATAAAAATATATAAATGTACCCTAAAGAACCATATTATTTTTTCTATTCAACAACGAGGTCATTTTGTAGTTCATTAATCTTTTATTATTTTAGCTTTATTATTAAAATTAAAATTCCTAAAAAGAAGTTAACTGCTCAAGATAATAAAACAATTGATGATGCTATTAGTACTATTACTAGTGGTTCTAAATCAAACAAGGATAATTAAACTTTTTTGCTTACATAATCTAGTGGTGATATAACATCACTAGATTTAACATTTATTAGTATTAAAGTGTATTCTCTTTTATACAATTTTTTAATTAAGCTTTGTATAAACATATTCTTAATAAAGATAGACTTCATCTTGAGTTATTTTTTATTATTTTCATTTATATTGATTGACAATTAAATATTAAAGTGTAAAAATATACTTGGCTTTGATAAAAGACAAGTCTAGTATTCGAAAAAATATGTTTAGAGAGTCTTATATAGGTGAAATTAAGACAAAATAGAATAACTAGATACCACTTTTTAGCCCCCTTAGTAATAAGGCTTTCAAGAATTGAAGTTAAATTCTTATAATGAGATTCTAATATCATGTTAGAAAAGATTTAGGTGGTACCGTGGACAAGTTAGTTCACCCTATGGTAATCATCTTTTTTTATTTTTAAAGGAGAAAATTTTATGAAATTAACATTATCTGATGGTTCTATTAAAGAATTTGAAAATGGTTTAAATGGTAAACAAATCGCTGCATTAATTTCTAAATCATTAGAAAAAGAATGTATAGGTGTTGTTTTTAATGATGAAATCATTGATTATAGAGATCCTATCTCTAGCGATGGTACTTTTAAAATCTTAACAAAAAAAGATCCAGAAAGTTTACATATTTTAAATCACTCTTGCGCTCATGTTTTAGCTACAGCTGTTAAACATTTATATAAAGATGCTGAATTTGCTTTTGGTCCTGCTGTAGATGAAGGCTTTTATTATGACATTCATTTTTCTAGCCCAATTTCTGATAAAGATTTTGCCTCTATTGAAAAAGAAATGAGAAAAATAGTTGAAGCTAATTATCCTTTTGTTAAAAAAGAAATATCTATTAAAGAAGCTGAAGAAATTTTTAAAGATCAAGAGTTAAAACTTATTCACGCTAAAGAATTAGAAGGTAGTTTATCTATTTATGAAGATGGAGACTTTGTTGATTTATGTAAAGGTCCTCATGTTCCTTCTACTTCTTATTGTAAAGGTTTTAAATTAACTTCTTTAGCAGGTGCATATTTTAAAGGTGATAAAAATAACATTCAACTTACTAGAATTTATGGTACATGTTTTTTCACTGCAGCTGATTTAGAAAATCATTTAAAATTAGTTGAAGAAAGAAAACAATCAGATCATAGAAAAATAGGTAAAGATTTAGATTTATTTATGTTATCTGATTATGGCCCTGGTTTCCCTTTCTGGTTACCTAATGGTATGATTTTTAGAAATCAATTAGAAGATTTTTGGAAACAAATTCATTATAAAAATCACTATTTAATTGTAAAGACTCCTATTATGCTTTCTAAAGAATTATGGGAAACAAGTGGTCACTGGGATCATTATAAAGAAAATATGTATATAACTAAGATTGAGGAAAAAGAATTTGCCATTAAGCCAATGAACTGTCCTGGTGCTATCTTAGTTTATAAAAATCATCAACATTCATATAAAGAATTACCTATTAGAGTTGGTGAGCTTGGTAATGTTCATCGTTATGAAGCTAGTGGTGCTTTAAATGGTTTATTTAGAGTTAGAGCTTTTACTCAAGATGATGCACATACTTTTATTAGACCTGATCAAATCGAATCTGAAATTACACATTTATTAAAGTTATATAATGAAATATATTCTTCATTTGGTCTTTCTTATCATATCGAATTATCTACTAGACCTGAAAATGACTTTATCGGTACAATTGAAACATGGGATAAAGCTGAAACAATATTAAAAGGCTGCTTAGAAAAGAGTAATATTCCATATAAGATTAATCCAGGCGATGGAGCTTTCTATGGTCCTAAACTTGATTTTAAATTACAAGATTCTTTAAAAAGAATTTGGCAATGTGGTACTATTCAACTAGATATGCAATTACCTGGTAGATTTGATTGTACTTACATTGATGAAAACGGCGATAAACAAACTCCTTTAATGATCCATAGAGCTATATTTGGTTCTGTCGAAAGATTTACAGGTATTTTAATTGAACACTTTAAAGGTAACTTCCCTACATGGTTAGCACCTGTTCAAGTAAAATTATTACCTGTTAGAAATGATTTACATTTAGATTATTGTAAGAAGTTAGCATCAATTTTTGAAGAAAATAACATTCGTTATGAAATTGATGATTCTGATGAAAAATTAGGTAAGAAGATTCAATTAGCAGCTTCTAAGAAAGTTCCTTATTCACTTGTTATTGGTGATAAAGAAGTTGAAAATAACACAATTACATATCGTGTATTTGGTAGTAAAGATCAACATAGTGTTACAATTGATGAATTTATCAAATTAATTGTAGATGATATAAAATCTAAAAAACTTTCTAGAATTTAATTAAAACTTAAGAGTGATTTATTAAATAAAATAGGTCACTCTTTTTATTTACTTATTTTTCAAGAAAAAAAGATTATTAAGTATGGGGCTTAATAATCTTAAGAAAAGGAGTATTATAAAAGAATAATACTTAAATTAAATAAAAGACTAGTTGTTTTCAACTTGTTGAGTCTTAACGTTATTTGAATTTATTTGATTAGAGACTGATAAAGGAACAACAATTGCACTTGCAATAGCTAATCCTAAAATAGAAACGACTAAAAGTAATTTAGTCTTAGCGGCGAATTTTCTGTTGTTTTTTGTTAATTTTTCTTTCATTGTGAACATATTACTTTATTATCCTTTCTATAACTCTTAATTTAGAAGGTTCACTTCTAGGGTTATTTTTTAATTCTTCTTGACTAGGAACTATAGGTTTTCTAGTCACTAAATTATATTTAATTGGTTCTTCATTTAATAAAGGAGGAAGATTTCTATTAACTGAAGGTCTACTAGTATATGATTTAAAGATATCTTTTACTATTTTATCTTCTAATGAATTAAATGTGATTATTGCACATCTTCCATTTACTGATAAAAATTCAATTGCCTCTTTTAATCCATTTTCTAATTCATAAATTTCATTATTTACTTCATATCTAATAGCTTGAAATGTTTGTTTAGCTGGATGTCCTTTTTTATTTAATATATAACTAGGTAAGGCTTGTTTAATAGCATCAACTAATTCAAATGTTGTTTCAATTGGTTTATCTTGTCTATTAATTACAATTTGTCTAGCTATCTTATAAGCATAAGGATCTTCTCCATAATAAGATATGATGTGTCTTAATTCCTCTTCAGAATAAGTATTTACTACTTCATATGCTGATAATTTTTGATCTTTATTCATTCTCATATCTAATTTAGAATCAAATCTATATGAGAAACCACGTGAAGGATCATCAAATTGAGGAGAAGAAACTCCTATATCAAATAAAATACAATCTGCTTGTAAAACACCATCTTGTTTAAGTTGAGCTATTACTTTTGAAAATGGTAAGTGATAGATTTTGAAATTTTTTCTTATTGTCTCTAATTTTTTAGTTGAATAAGATATTGCATCAGTGTCTTTATCTGTAGCGTATAAATAACCTTCAGGTATTTTTTCTAATATTTTAGAAGAATGCCCTGCTCTACCTAATGTCATATCGATACATATTGAATTAGGTTGAATATTAAGTAAATCTATCGCTTCTTTACATAGAACTGGTATATGAAAGTCGTATTCCATAATTAGTTCTCCTTTTTTAATGCAAATAATTTTTGAGCATTAGTTGCAAAATTTGCTTCATCTTCTTTGATGTTAGTTTCAAACACTTCTTTTGCAAATACATTTACATGGTTGAATCCACCAGTAAGAACAATATCTTTATTAATACCTACTTTTAGAAGTAAGTTATTAGGAATATTTATTCTACCTTGCTTATCAACAATTACTTCAGCAGTATTTGAGAAGAAAACATTTTTAACAGCACGTGATGTTTTATCAAAATCATCTAGTGAAGTATACTTGCTAGCTAATTTAGTGAATTCTTCTTCAGAATAAATTCCTAAACAGTTAGAAAGTTCAAGTGTGACATATACAGTTGATGATAATTGAGATCTAAATTTAGATGGTAATACTATTCTAGCTTTATCATCTAATGAGTGTCTAAATTCACCTACTAGCATTCCACTTCCCTCCACCTACTACCATTATATACCATAATATTCTAAAAATCTATATTTTTATATACATTTATATAAATTTTTAAAGCATTAAAAAACACCCTTAATGAAGTCTACATAAAGTTTTTCTAATCTTAATTAGTCAAACTTTTAATATAAAACTCAAATAAGAGTGTCTTTTAGA